>JBDHSY010000069.1:0-10382 GCA_039808405.1 Xanthobacteraceae bacterium | reverse complement strand
GGCCTGCGTCGGCAACGACAACGACCTGCGTGCCGTGACCACGGGATCGGATGGCGCCTTCGCCGGCATGAAGACCGGCGCGGTGTTCGTCGATCACACCACGGCCTCGGCCGAGGTGGCACGCGAGCTCGTCGCCGCGGCCAGGGCGCGCGGCTTTCATTTCATCGACGCGCCGGTGTCCGGCGGCCAGTCCGGCGCCGACAACGGCGTGCTCACGGTGATGTGCGGCGGCGAGGCCGCGACCTACGCCCGCGCCGAGCCGGTGATCGCCGCCTATGCCCGGATGTGCCGGCTGATCGGCCCGGCCGGCTCCGGCCAGCTCACAAAAATGGTCAACCAGATCTGCATCGCCGGGCTGGTGCAGGGCCTGTCGGAGGGCATCCACTTCGCCAAGTGCGCCGGTCTCGACATCGAAGCGGTGATCGCCACCATCTCGAAAGGCGCGGCGCAGTCGTGGCAGATGGAGAATCGCTACAAGACCATGACCGAGGGCAAGTACGACTACGGCTTTGCGGTCGAGTGGATGCGCAAGGACCTCGGTATCTGCCTCGGCGAGGCCAAGCGCAACGGCGCGAGCCTGCCGGTCACGGCACTGGTCGATAATTTCTACGCCGAGGTCGAGAAGATGGGCGGAAAGCGCTGGGATACGTCGAGCCTGCTGGCGCGGTTGCAGCGGTAACGTCGCCTCATGAGCCTTGAGTCCGTGCGCCGCTTCTTCGCGGACAACGCCGCCGACATCGCCGTCATCGTCTCCGACAAAAGCTCGGCCACCGTGCCGCTCGCGGCGGAGGCGTATGGCGTGCGCCCGGAAGAGATCGCCAAGACGCTGTCGCTGCGCGTCGGCGAGCGCGTCGTGCTGGTGGTGACGTGCGGCACGGCGCGGCTCGACAACAAGAAGGCCAAGACGACGTTCGGCGGCAAGCCGCGCATGCTGGGCGCGGACGAGGTCGAGGCGATCACCGGCCATCCGGTCGGCGGCGTCTGCCCGTTCGGGCTCAGCGCACCGCTGCCGGTCTATTGCGACGTGTCGCTGCGGGCGTTCGACGAGGTGGTGCCGGCGGCGGGCTCGACCCACAGCGCGGTGCGCATCGCGCCGGCGCGGCTGGCGGACCTGACCGGCGCGGAGTGGGTGGACGTGTGCCAGCTGCCGGGGTGAGACCGCCGTCGCCTCTTACTTGTCATGGCCGTTGGCGGCCCCCTCCCTTCGTCATTGCCGGGCTTGTCCCGGCAATCTCGATCATGAAGGCGCGGCTCATCCAAGCGAGATGGCCGGAACAAGTCCGGCCATGACGCAGAACAAGTCAATGATACGCCACGCCCTCAGAACACCGCCCTGAGGCCGGCATAGAACGCCCGGCCGTCGCCCGGCAGGAACGCCGCTTGATCGGGCCGTGCCTGATCGACGATCAGGGTCGACGACGCATAGCGCTCGTCGAACAGGTTGGTGACCTCGGCGAACAGCGTGAACGTCTTGTCGAGGCGATACTCGGTGCGCAGGTCCACCAGCACATACGGATCGGCGAACAGCGTGTTCATGTTGTCGACCGGCGTCTTCTCGGGAATCCAGCGCACGCCGCCCTGCAGCCGCCAGTCGGCGGTCGCCTGCCACTGCAACAGCGCGGCGATCACATGGCTCGGCGCGCCGGCGAGCCGGTTGTTGCCGCGCAAGGGATCGTTGTCGAACCGGAAGTTCTGATAGGTATAGGCGATACGGCCGCTCACGGTGTCGGTGAGCCTGACGCCAAGCCCCAGCTCGATACCGAAGTGGGTGGTCTTGTCGGCATTGATGGCGCCGAGCGAGTTGCCGCTGGTGTCGCGCAGGCTCAGCAGTTCGTTGCGTACCCACGAATAATACGCCACCGCATCCCACGACAGCACATCGCCGCGGCCGCGCCAGCCGCCTTCCACCGTGGTCGCGGTCTGCGCATCGAGATTGGGCGTCGCGAACACGCTGCGCGCCGCCGGATTCTGCGGATTGCGCCCGGCGCTCGAGTTCGGCGTGCCGTTGATGGTCGCCAGCAGGTCGTCGTGGGTCGGCGGCTCGAAGCTGCGGCTGACGGCGACGAACAGCGTCTGGTGCGCATCCGGACGGAAGCTCAGGCCGACGCTCGGGCTCCAGCCGGAATAGCTGCGCGCATAACTCGAACTCACCGTCGGCACCGCGCCGTTCGCCTGCAACATCGTGGGATTGACGCCGTTGTACTGGATCCATGGCCGCGTCGGCAGCCCGTAGGTGTCCCTGTTGTCGCGGGTCGCATGCGCATAGGAGATCGCCGGCGACAGCGTCAGCGCATGCCAGATCGGGATGTTGAAGCCGGCATTGAGCGACAGCGTGGTGGCATCGAGTTCGCTCTCGCCGAATTTCGCGCCGGTCATGCCCGACTGGTTGATGTAGTTGCCGCGATTGGCCGAGCCGATCGCATACTGCGCGCCCGCCTCGAACAGCGGCAGCACGGCCGAAGCGTCGGGCTTGTAGGCATAGCGTGCGACGCCGGTGAAATCGCCGCCGCGCGTGGTGCGCACGCCGGCCGAAATGGGGAAGCGGAACGTATCGTCGGTGTAGGTGTAGCCGAGCGCGATATCGATCAGATGCGCATCGAACGTCGCCGTGGTGCGCGAGCCGACCAGGAACTGGCTGGCATCGCGGCGCGGCTTGTCGCGCACGACGTTGGGGCCGGGGTTGATCGCGGTGCCGGGCGGGATCGGCGGCAGCACCGTCGGCCCGCGATGCACCTGCCGCGGATCGGCCTCGAGCCCGGCCTTGGTCAGGGGACCGGCCACGTCGAAGCCGAGGTCGGTGTAGCCCGCAAAGAAGCGCGTGCTGATATTCTCGTTGATCTGCGCGCCGACATTGGCGTTGACGCTGACGCGCTCCGAGCCGTTGTAGACGCGAAAACCGTCGCGGCGCGAAGCGTCGATCTGCAACGCTCCGTCGTAGTTGTCCTGGCGGAAGCCGGCCTGCCCCGACATGCCGAACTGGCCAAAGCTGCCGCCGTTGACGCTCATGCGCGCGCCCGGCGCCGAGGAGCCGGTCGGCGACACGAAGTTGAGCGCGCCGCCGAGCACGGTGGCGCCGAGGCGGTTGGCCATGTAGCCGCGATAGACCTCGATCGATTCGGCCTGGCGCGGATTGGCGAGGCCGACGATATAGGAACCGTCGGCGCGATTGATCGGCAGGCCGTCCTGCAACGCGAGAATGCCGCGCTCGACCGGGTTCTGCTGCAGCCCGGAGCCGCGGATCTGGATACGCGGCTGATCGTTGCCGCCGAAAAAGTCCTGCACCACCACGCCGGGCACGTTGTGCAGCGCACGCGACACGGTGAGGTTGGCGGTGTCGGCATAGTCGCCGCTTTCGACCAGCGCGACGCCGCCGGCCAGCGCCTCGAAGCGCTCGCGCACCGTTGCAGGCGCGCCGGCACCGTCGCGCGCGCCCTCGACCGTGATCTGATCGAGCGCGATGGTCGCACCCGGCGTCGCCGATTGCGCCAGCACCGTTTCGGCCGCTCCCGCCATCAGAAGCGCAACAGCGGCGCACAACGTTCCCGCCTTGCGCGTCCCCCGCGCCATTCCGTCCCCAGCCCTCACCATCGCTCAAATCCCCTCAAGCTGCCGCATCACGACCGCCGCCCTGCCCCTTCACGGCGGCGGTCTCTCCTCGTCAAACGTCTACTTCGCGCCGAGCAGCGCCGGCGCGACCGCATCCTTCGGCGCGGCCACCAGCAAAAGCTCCACCGGCGTCGTGCCGACGCGGGCGTAGTGCAGCGGATCGGTGTCGCGCAGCACGATCACGCCGCCCGGCGCCACGGTCTTCAGTCCGGCTTCATCGAACTTGGTGCCGAGGCCGATCTTGAAGTCGCCGGACAGCACGGTGACGATCGCCACCTTGCCGGCCGGATGCGGATGCGGCGCGACATCGGTGTTGGCCGGAATCGACACGCGCACCGACACGACGTCGCCGCCGGACTTCAGCAGCGGCCGGAACGTGACTTTCTCCAGCGGCGTCGAGCCGGGCAGCGCGCTGACCGCGGCCGCATCGAACGTGATGAGCTCCTCCGCAGACGCCGGCGCGCCCGCCGCCAGCACGGCAACGAGTGCAAGCGAAGCAAGAGTGGATTTTGCAGACATCGTGATTGTCCTCGCCGTTTGAGTTGAACGCCCCTGACGTCGCCCGTCCGCTCCCCACCCCGCGCCATCCCGGGTCCGCTCGGCCTGTCGCC
Source organism: Xanthobacteraceae bacterium (assembly GCA_039808405.1). Lineage (GTDB taxonomy): Bacteria > Pseudomonadota > Alphaproteobacteria > Rhizobiales > Xanthobacteraceae > PRO6. The sequence goes on along the minus strand of JBDHSY010000069.1, from coordinate 6,165 downwards.
AGGCACAACGGCACCTGCCGCTGCGTCCGGACCGACGGTCGGGCGCACGGGTCACGCGCCGCTACGACGGCGACGGCAACGGCTTGGAGAATCGAAGCTCCGCCAGATAAGATATAAAGACAATACATCTTATCAGCCGCCGGTTGCCGCGCAAGCACACGAGGAGCTTCTCCGCAGCCGGCTACTCCGTTACCATGGATCGAGAAAATGCCTGCGCGCCAGCGGTTTTCTGCACCTGCGCAGGGCGCATCGAGGCGCAGTCTGGATATATTCTAGAGGTGGCCGCGCGGTGACCGGCCGCATCGGCGGGCCGATCGGGCATTGGCAAACCGGTACGGGATGGCCATAACGCTGCCATCCATATCTTCCGGAGGGATTCCCCGATGACCGAATTGTCTCTTGAGACGGCGCGCAAGATAATCGACCGCGCGCTGGCCGAGGGCGGCACGCGAAAGCTCAATCCGCTGGCGGTCGCCGTGCTCGATCCGCGCGGCGCGGTGAAAGCATTCGCGGCGCAGGACGGCACCAGCCTGATGCGCGGCGAAATCGCCCATGGCAAAGCCTATGGGGCGCTGGCCCTCGGCATGGGTTCGCGGGCGCTGTTCAAGCGCGCCGGCGAGCAGCCGTTCTTCATCAATGCCATGAACGCGCTGGCGCGCGGCGCGCTGGTGCCGGTGCCGGGCGGCGTGCTGGTGCGCGATGCCGATGGCGCGGTGGTCGGCGCGGTCGGCATCAGCGGCGACACCTCCGACAACGACGAGGCGTGCGCGGTCGCCGGCATCGAGGCGGCGGGGCTGCGCGCCGACGTCGGGTAGAGCGTTTCATATTCTGACGAAAACAGCTTACGTCGTCATGGCCGGACTTGTTCCCGGCCATCCATGTCTGGCTTGATGAATCGTCGTAGAGGCGTGGATGCCCGGCAAAAAGCCGGGCATGACGAAGCGATGGATGCACGATGAGGACGGTGCCGCCCCACAGCGTGGGGCGACGCCGATCCGGGATCGTTACATAGGCTTGTCACGGTCCCGGCTCTGCGGAGCAGCGTTTTCACGCTGCTACCCGCGTCCAGGACACAGGCAGCTTACGCCATGTTGCCCATGCACAGGTACTTCACTTCGAGGTAGTCCTCGATGCCGTATTTCGAGCCCTCGCGGCCGTTGCCGCTCTCCTTGATGCCGCCGAACGGCGCCACCTCGGTCGAGATGATACCCTCGTTGATGCCGACGATGCCGTATTCCAGCGCCTCCGCCACGCGCCACACCCGGCCGATGTCGCGGCCGTAGAAATAGGCGGCGAGACCGAACTCGGTGTCGTTGGCGAGCTTGATGGCATCGGCTTCCGTCTTGAAGCGGAACAGCGGCGCCACCGGGCCAAAGGTTTCCTCGCGGAAAATCTGCATGTCCGGCTTGGTGTCGGCCAGGATGGTCGGCTGGAAGAAGCTCTGCCCCAGCGCATGACGCTTGCCGCCGGCGACGATGCGGGCGCCCTTGGCGACGGCATCGCTGATGTGCTCTTCCACCTTCTCGACCGCCTTCATGTCGATCAGGGGACCGATCGCGACGCCCTGCTCGAACCCGTCGCCGACCTTCAGCGCGTTGACGGCATCGGCGAGCTTGGCCGCGAACGCATCGTAAACGCCGTCCTGCACCAGCAGGCGGTTGGCGCAGACGCAGGTCTGCCCGGCGTTGCGATACTTCGAGGCGAGCGCGCCCTTCACCGCGGCGTCGAGGTCGGCGTCGTCGAACACGATGAACGGCGCGTTGCCGCCCAGCTCCATCGAGGTGCGCTTCACGGTCGACGCACACTGCTCCATCAGCTTCTTGCCGATTTCGGTCGAGCCGGTGAAGGTCACCTTGCGCACGATCGGGTTCGAGGTCATCTCGCCGCCGATCGCGGTTGCCGAGCCCGTCACCACCGAGAACACGCCGGCCGGCACGCCGGCACGCTCGGCCAGCACGCCGAGCGCCAGCGCCGACAACGGCGTCTGGCTCGCGGGCTTGAGCACCATCGGGCAGCCGACCGCGAGCGCCGGCCCGGCCTTGCGGGTGATCATCGCCGAGGGGAAATTCCACGGCGTGATCGCGGCGCAAACGCCGATCGGCTGCTTGAGGACGACGATGCGCTTGTCGGGCGCGAACTGCGGAATGGTGTCGCCATAGACGCGCTTGCCCTCCTCCGCGAACCACTCGAAGAAGCTCGCGGCATAGGCGATCTCGCCGCGCGACTCGGCCATCGGCTTGCCCTGCTCGGCGGTCAGGATGGTGGCGAGGTCGTCCTGGTTGGCCATCAAGAGTTCGTACCAGCGGCGCAGAATGGCGGCGCGCTCCTTGGCGGTCTTGGCGCGCCAGGCCGGCCACGCGGCATCGGCGGCCTCGATGGCGCGGCGCGTCTCCGCCGCCCCCATGTTCGGCACGGTGCCGACGACGGCGCCGGTCGCGGGATTGGTCACGGTGATGGTGCCGCCGCCATCGGCCGCAACCCACTTGCCGTCGATCAGGCAGGTATCGCGCAACAGCGAGGGATCCTTGAGGTTGAGCGAAGAGGTCACGAGTTTCAGCGTGGTGGGCATCCTGTTCGTCCTTCTGTGTTGGGGCGAAGCCGGCGAAGGCTCCTGCCCGATCTGCAATTCCGTGCGCTCTGGCTTGTGCCATGCCGAAACGCGGCGCCACAGGCGCCCGGCGGCAAGCTCCCGTCGCGGCGGGCCGAAGCGCCCGAAGCTAGGGGGAGTTGTCGCCGGGTTCAAGCGGAATGCGGCCGGAAGTTCCACAGGGCTTACAATAAGTGGAATGCAACCTCCGCGCCGTGCAGCGCAAGTCCTGCAAGCCCGCCGATCACGGTGCCGTTGAAACGGATATATTGCAGGTCGCGGCCGATATTGACTTCGATCAGCTCGATCGCCTGCACCATGTCCCACGATTTCACCTGATCGGCGATGAAGCTCGACACGCCGCCCTTGTGCTCGGCGATGAAGCTGCGCAGCACCGTGACGAAGCTGGCGTTGATCTCGGCGCGCATGTCGGCATCGGCGGCAAGCTGGGCGCCGGCCTCCATCAGCAACCGGGCGAGGTGATGCTCGAGCACGCTGGATTCGCCCGACGCGCTGCGCGCGACGAAATCGCGCACCTCGGCCCACAGCCGCTCCGTCAACTGCCCCAGCTCCGGCCGCGCCAGCAGATCGCGGCGCAGCCCGTCGAGCCGCCCGGCAAATGCCGGCTCGGTTTCCAGCCGGTCGATCAGCGACAGCACCATGCGGGTGAACTCGCCACGCAGCGGGTGGTCGGGATCGGTGCGCACCTCCTCGAAAAACGCGTTGGCGGAGGCTGCCAGCTTCTTCAGCATGAAAGCATCGGCGCGATAGAATTTCAGCAGCGTCGGCATTTCGTCGCGGATCTTCTCGCGGATCATCGCGAGCGTCTCCGGCCGGTTGAGCGCCTCGTGCGCGGCCCGCATCAGTTCGTCGAGCAGCCCGTGATGACGGCCATGGGCGACGAAGCCGCGCAGCGCGCCGGCCGCCAGCGGCGCCAGTTCGACCGACTGCAACAGCGCCAGCGCGCGGCGGCCGAGGAACGCCTTGAGCCCCGAGGCCTCGGAAGCCGCCACCACCTCCGGCAACAGCCGCAGCGCGAAGCGGGCCAGCGCCGCGCTGCGGCTGCGCTCGCTGAGCCAGTTGGCAATGAAGCCGGCGAAATCGACCTGGCGGAGCCGCGCCTCGACCGGGGCGGCATCGAGGAAATTGCGCTCGATGAACTCGCCGAGCTTGTCGGCGATGCGGTCGCGATTGTTCTGGATGATGGCGGTGTGCGGGATCGGCAGCCCGAGCGGGCGGCGGAACAGCGCCACCACCGCGTACCAGTCGGCCAGCCCGCCGATCGCGGCGGCCTCGGCGAAGGCGGCGAGAAATCCGAAGGCGGCGTGAACCGGCATCAGCGCCTTGGCCGCGACCATCACGACGAGACAGACGACCAGCACGCCGGTCGCAAGCCACTTGATACGGCGCAAATCGGCAGCGCGCTTCGCGTCGCGCGCGGTGGCAAAGGATGGCACGCGGGGATCGGTCATGCGCGAGGTCCGGCGGTCAGGCCCATGCCATCACGCGCCGCGCGGCCGGATTGTCAAGGCAAAGCGGCCTTAAAAAAAACAAGGCCCGCGACAGCGCGGGCCTTGTCGTCATCGATTTGCGAAGGCTGTCGCCGTCAGGCGGCCTTGCCGACGGTCGCGGCGACTTTGGCGAGGTTGTCCTGCGCGGTCTTGGCGCCCTCGGTGAACAGCTTGCCGGCGTAGTCGCTGGCGGACCTGGCGCGCGCCACGGCGACCTCGCCGCGGGAGCGCAGGTAGTCCGACTGGATCTGCAGCGCATCGGCAAAGGTCTTGGCGGACGCCAGCTTGTCGATGCCGGTGAAGAACGCCTCGGCGTCCTCGTAAAACGCCTGCTGAAGGTTGCGGGTGATCTTGACCGTCTCGCTGACGGCGCCGACCGCGGCGTCCTCGATCACGGCGGTCACCTTCTCGGCGCCGGCATGGGCATCGGCGGCGCGCTCCTTGGCGGTGCCGACGGCACGCTTGACGAAATCGCGCGCGGCTTCCGGAACGTCCGCGGTCTGGGCGTTCTTGAACGCGTCGGCGAACGGCGCAAAAGCGGCCTTGAAGGGGTGGAAAGCGGTTTCGGTCTGCTGGGTCATCTGGTCGATCATGGGGATCCTCCATCCTCTGGTTGAGCTATGGCTCACCCCGTCCATCAAGCCCGGGGCACCCCCTATATGGCACGGATTATTGTGCATTGCAATATTTATGTTGCGACGCACTATAAAAAGTCCGGAGATAAGAATAATCAAGATATATCAGATATATAACAGGGCGGATCAGCCGAGCCGCCGGTGTCATGGCCGTTGCGCCGGTCCTCGCGCCGCTACTCTTTGGGGCGATCCGGCTTGGCGCCGAGACCGCCAAAACTCATGAACATGTCCTGAAAGCGCTGGGCGATCTTGGGGTCGAAGGTCAGCCAGCTTTGCAGCAGCGCCTCGGGCGAGAACTTCTCCATGCTCTCCTCCATGCGCGCCTGGAACTTGTCCATCATTGCCGACTGCATCGGCCGGACATCCGGCAGCCCGAGGAACTCCCGCGCCTCCTGCGGCGTGCAATCGACCTCGATGGTGACTTTCATGGCGGCGTCCTCGCATGGTCCGGTTCGAGCGGCAGTATCCGCGCGAACGGCGCGTCGGTGCAAGGGGCGCCAAGGGCCGCAAAGGAACAGCGCCTCAGCGTGGTAAAGCAAGGACGTCGCGGACAAAAGCGTCGAGATCGCCGCCGCGGTAGAGGTGACCCGGCAGGCCGGCGCGGCGCGCGGCTTCGAGATCGCTGTCCTTGTCGCCGATCAGGAACGAGCGGGCGGCATCGACCGGCCATTCGGCCAGCGCCCGGCGCAGCATGCCGGGGCCGGGCTTGCGGTCGTCGTGAGGACGCGCGTAAGGCGCGACGACGCCGTCGGGATGGTAGGGCGCAAGATAAAAGGCATCGATCCGCGCGCCCTCGTCCGCCAGCCGCTCGCGCAGCGCAGCGTTGAAACGGTGCGCATCGTCGAGCGTGTAGTAGCCGCGCGCGACGCCGGACTGGTTGCTGGCGACGATCACCATGTAGCCCGCCTCGTTGAGGCGCCGCACGGCGCTGGCCGCGCCGGGTGTCAGGTCGAGCGTCTCAAGGCGGTGAACGTAGCCGTGATCGACATTGAGCACGCCGTCGCGGTCGAGGAAGGCGGCCGGGCGCAGGCGTTGCCGGCCCCACACGCGGTCGGCTTCCACCGCCGCTCCCATCAGATGATAGAGCGTGCTCGCCGGCATGAACGCAACGAGCGGGGCGCCCTCGGCATCGACGTGATCGATCCAGCCGCCGCGCACCGGGCGATCGAGAAACACATCGAACAGCCGTCCGATCAGCCGCGCGGCACGGGTGGCGGCGGCGGCATCGCCGGCCTCGAACGCAGTAGCGTGAGCCTTGATCGCCTCGGTCTGCGGCCAGACGCGGCGCGACGCATGCACGATCTGTCCGTCGTCGCGCAGCTCATCGACCAGCAAGCCGTCGGCGCCGATGCCATGGCGCATCGCATGGGCATAGAGCGCCGCACCGAGCGGGTCGGGCGTCGCACGGGCGAGATGCGCGTGCTGCGCAAGG
>JBDHSY010000068.1:0-10477 GCA_039808405.1 Xanthobacteraceae bacterium | reverse complement strand
GCGCCCGTAGCTCAGCTGGATAGAGCGCCACCCTCCGAAGGTGGAGGCCACACGTTCGAATCGTGTCGGGCGCGCCACTTCACTGCAAAACTAGGCACTGCAAGAGCTGCCGTTTTTGCGCGAGGCGGCGACGGGCGTACGCAGTAGCGCACTATTCGACCCTATGTTGCGAATCTCTTGAGCAGTCATCTGGCGGCAAGCGCCGCTTCGCGCTGCCTTGCAGCCGGCCCGTTTTTTTGACCGCCCGGGACGATCTTCATAACGAAGCTCGCTGATTGATCGGCCGAGCCATAAGGCCCTGGCACCTTGTTCTGTACCGCGGGATCGTGCTCAGGAACGCCACAATCGCATCGACGTCGTCCTTCGCGAGACCGTTGAATGCTCGCCAAGGATGATCGGTGCAAGCTCGCGCCCGTCCGGCCGCTTGCCGGCCGTCAGCGCGGCGGCGAATTGCGCGGCGGTCCAGTTGCCCAATCCGCTTTCCTAGTCGGGCGTCAGGGTCGGTCCGTGGAAGACGCCAAGCCCGGGGATTTCGAACCCTACCTCCGAGCCTCCGAGGAAACGCACCATATCCGGCTTACCGAAGAAATAGCCTGGCGTGTGGCAGCCGTTGCAGCCCATGGCTATAACGAGATACTTGCCGCGGGCTGCGGCGCCAACTCCCTGCGCCGCGTGCTGCAACCTGTGTCACCGCCAGCGGGAGGAGCCGTGATCGCACGATACCATGTGCCGGCAGATTGAACCTGGAGATGCGATGCGTATTCTGCTGATCGAAGATGACCGTATGATCGGTGACAGTCTGACGGCGGCGCTGAAGCGGGAAGGAATGACGGTCGACTGGGTTCGCACCAGCGCCGACGGCGAAGATGCCCTGGCGAATGGCGGTCATGGGCTTGTTCTGTTGGATATAGGCTTGCCCGGCCGATCGGGCGTGGATCTGCTGAAAGGCGCGCGGCGGGCCGGAAATTCCACGCCGGTCCTCATCATTACGGCGCGCGATGGCGTGGACGATCGCATCGTCGGCCTGGACGTCGGCGCCGACGACTACATTGTTAAGCCGTTCGAAACGCGCGAGCTGTTTGCGCGCATGCGCGCGGTGCTGCGCCGGCATGCCGGCGCAGCACGATCGCTTCTGATCGCCGGCGAAATCACGCTCGACCTTGAGACTCACGAGGCAACCTATCGCGGGATGACCATGGTGCTTCCGGCACGAGAGTTTGCGTTGATGCACGCGCTCGTCGAGAGGCCGGGCGCAATTCTGTCGCGATCGCGCATCGAGGAGCGCATTTATGGTTGGGGCGAGGAAGTTGAGAGCAATGCGGTCGATGTCCTCATCCATTCGATCCGCAAGAAGTTCGACAAGGACGTTGTCCGCAATGTCCGCGGCGCCGGATGGATGATCCCGCGGGGCGAAACAACATGACCTCTATGCGGAGGACCGCGCTTCTTTGGATGACGGCGCTTTTGACCGCAGTGGGCCTGGTTGCCTTCGCCGTATCGCATGAACTTGCCCGGCGCGAAGCCGCCGATTTCCTAGACGGACAGTTACGTCAGATCGCGCTCAATGCCGGCGAGGGCGTCACGGGAGCTGCGGCATCGCCCGGCTCTCATGATCCGGAGGACGAGTTCGTCATCGACATATGGACGTCGACAGGCGCCATTGTGCGCAGGACGCCGAATGCGCCGCCAATCCCTCGTCTCGAACGCCCCGGTTATGCGACTGTACGGGCGGGTGGCGAAGAATGGCGTGCCTATCTCGCGCGCGACGCGAGTAGATCGGTGCAGGTGTCGCAGCGCATGAGCGTGCGGCAGGAGATGGCGGAGGCTTCAGCAATCCAGGCTGGCGCGCCGATCCTTGTCCTGATTCCGCTATCGTGGCTTGTTATCGGGTGGCTGCTTGGGCAATTGACGGGTCGCTTGCAAAGTCTGGCCGGCGAGATTGCGAAACGCAGCTTGGACAGTCGAGATCCCGTGCCAATCGATAAGGTGCCCGCCGAGGTGCTGCCGCTGGTCGAGGGCATGAACGTGCTGACCGGCCGCTTGCAGGGCGCGCTCGACAAGCAGAAGCGCTTCGTGGCGGATGCGGCGCACGAATTGCGCACGCCTTTGACTGCCCTGCAAATCCAGCTCGATAATCTTGCCGCGCGACCTGATGCGAACGAGGGGCGACCGATCGCCGAGCTGCGCGCTGGCGTTGGTCGCGCACGAAGGCTGGTCGAGCAATTGCTTCGGCTTGCGCGTTCTGAAGAGCCGATCGGGATCGACGCCGCGGAGGCGATCGATCTGCCTGCCTTCATGACGCAATGCGTCGCCGATTTCGTTTCCATCGCCGAGGCGAGGGGCGTCGACCTCGGCATCGTCAAATCGGAGTCGGTGACGATCTCCGGCTCGTGTGCCGATCTTGAGCTGCTGTTCGGCAACCTGATCGACAATGCTATCCGCTACACGCCGGCAGGCGGCTCGGTTGATGTGTCGGTGGGCCGCGCGAACGATAACTTCATCGTCGAAGTGGCGGATACCGGGTGCGGCGTGGCTGAAGCCGATATTCCCCGACTGTTCGACCGCTTTTTTCGCGCTGCGTCGATCGACGTGGAAGGCAGCGGGCTGGGGCTTTCGATCGCGGCGGCTGTCGCCAAACGCCACGCGCTATCGATCGAGGTCGCGAATCGACACGGGACCAGGGGACTGATTGTTCGGGTCTCCGGCAGACTGCGCGCGACAGGCCTCATTCGCCCCTAAGTCGGGAGCGCTATCGCTATTCCTGTCGATGGCGGGATGACTGTGTCCCACTCTCAACGCCCGGACGGCCGTCCGACGGACAAGGTCGGAGACCGGCAATTCGCCGGCCAACCGTCCAGGGCTTTGCGATCAACAAGGAGAATCACAAATGAGCAAGCCGAACGTATCGAAGATCGCCGCCGCGTCGGTGATCGCCCTGTCGCTCGTCGCAGGAGGCGCGACGGCCTACGCCAAAGAGCGGTCGGACGCCCCGACCGACGAAGCGCGGATCATGTCCTCGGCCAAGGTTTCGATGTCCGAGGCTATCGCCGCCGCAGAGAAGGCGACGGCCGGGAAGGCGGTCGGGAGCGGCATCGAGGACCAGGACGGCGTGGTTCATTTCGAGGTCACGATCCTGAAAGACCAGACGCGCCAAAAGGTGCTCGTCGACACCCAGACCGGACAGGTCGTGAAAACCGTTGTCGCGGACAACGACGATGAGGACGAAGAGAACTGATTTTCCATTGCACGACCGTGTGGCGCGATCCGGTACGCCGGTCGCGCCACACGGAACGCGCGGCCAACGCGGCTCCTGTGACGCCAGCTCGGTTGGCCTTGGTTCCTGTCAATCAGGAACTGATGCGCCCGACAGCGCGGCGAGTTGACGATTGCCCATACGAAACCATCACCAAACGCCCGGACAGAAGCGATTTCGACGAACGCCAGGGAGTCCCGCCAATTCGTCGTCGTTGCAAGCGCCGTTATCCCCCTCGACGCCGGCGTCGCAAGCTGAGACGACGCGTGCGCGTGGAAGCAATGATACCTATCGAAGGCAACTTCTCATGAGAAACGGGAATTCCGAAAGCTTGAGCAAGGTTCCCGCAGTCACATTCGGGTTCTGGATCATCAAAATTCTTGCGACGACGCTCGGGGAAACCGGCGGCGATGCGGTGACGATGACTGTCTTTCACGCTGACAAGAATGCTCACAACGGCGGATATCTGATCGGCACCGGAATATTCCTTGCCATCTTCGTTGCGGCGGTTGCGGCCCAGATATCCACGAGGAAATTCAACGCCTGGGTCTACTGGATCGCGATCGTGGCATCGACGACGGTAGGCACGGCCATGGCGGATTTCTTCGACCGCTCCCTGGGAATTGGCTACACCGGTGGCGCTTCGGTTCTCTTTTGTCTCGTCCTGGCCTCCCTTGCGATCTGGTATTTGGCGATGGGCACCGTGGACGTGATGACGGTCGCAACGCCGAAAGTCGAAATATTCTACTGGGTGACAATCACCTTCTCCCAAACGCTCGGCACCGCGCTCGGCGACTGGCTCGCCGATACTGGCGGGCTCGGTTATCAGGGAGGCGCGCTTGTCTTCGGCGCTGCGCTGGCGATCACCGCCGCGCTCTATTACTGGACGAACGTATCGCGCGTATTCCTGTTCTGGGCTGCCTTCATCCTGACGCGTCCGCTCGGTGCGACCGTCGGCGACTTCCTCGACAAACCGATCAGCCATGGCGGCCTTGATTTAAGCAGGCCGCTTGCTTCGGCGATGCTGGCGGCAGTGATTATTGGCTTGATTCTGCTGTTGCCTCAGCGCGCGGGTCGGCATCCGGCATGATCACGGAGAAAATGACCTGCATCCTGACGCCGCCAAACGGCGACATTTGCGCGCCTGCGGCCGGCCAGTTGCTCATCGCAGGATAGGCGGTCGATCGTCCCACGTGAGGCTCCGGTAATCGAAGCCGCTCTCGATCGCCGGCTTGACGATCTGGAAATAGGGCGAAACATCGAAGTCGCGCGGCGCATAGAGACTGTGGTGCCGGATGTGCAAGATTTCCCGTCGGGCATGTTTGCTCGCGGCCTGCTCCCGGGAACCGGGACGGTCGATCAGCGGCAGAATCGGATAATGCACCGACTGGAAGGCTTCGGCGATCAATGTCGAGCAGATCGCCCGTGTGGGCTCCCCGCTGCCGAGCGCGATCATGCGCCTGCGCCAGTGGGCGGGCACGAACGGCAGGGGATGCAGGTAGCGGGCGAGATCGAACACGTTGCGCATTTCGTAACGGACACCGAGTCGCGCCACCATGAAATCGACCACCCTGCGCCGGTCGTCGTCCGTCAGCCCGATTGGTCGGCAGATGCGGGTGGTGTATTGCGCGTATTTCTCAAGCGGCACGGCGACGCAACCCGCCGACAGATCGACCTCAATCAACATCGCGGAGCCGGCCTCCCGCGTTTTTGTGGCAAGAGCGTCGCCGACGAACAGGGTGGCGTGCGACCAGGTCGATTGCGTCAGGTATTTGATGACGGTCGACATACGCTGGTTTCCTTCGATCAGCAGCACGTCAGCCGGTTGCAAGCTTCGCCGTAACGCCGCCGGATCGGAGGGGATGAACGGCTCGTAGGCCCGTGAAGGCCTGGTGATTACCTGCATGATAGCGCGGCCGACGAGGCCGCGGATTCCCTCGAAGACGCTCACAGGATTCCCGTGCTGCTACCGATAGCCCGCCGGATGGCCCGGCAGAAACGCGCGTAACGCAACCGCGCGCGAGTCGTATCAGTTCGGCGGCCGCGCAGCATGCGTTTCGCCAAAATGCCCGGGACGGGCGACCGGCCATTGTAGGACGTGCGCCGCTCATGCCTTTCGCCGAGGTCGCTCGCTCATTCGCGCCTAAGTCTCGCGCGCTACCGTTCACGAACTCGGGAACCGCCCCAATGGTTGTCGAAGGAATCCTTCTAGACCGCGGTCGGATCGGCCGCATCACATACCGCCGATCATCGAGGGCGAGTACGACGTGGTTGACGATGTGTAGATGTTGCCGAAATCCGAATCGAATGGCTAGCGACTTGCATTTGCACAACGGTAGGAGATTTCGGCAGGTCGCTCGCCTCGGAGCAACGGCGGCCCGAAAAACTCCTTTGACCTTATCTTGCACGTGGACGCCATGATCCCTCCCATTGACAATCTCCTGCATCGTGCCGCCGAGCTCGTCGCGCAGCAGCCTCTGCTCGCGATCGGGTTCGTGTTTGTTCTCGCGCTGTCCGAGTCGCTTCCCGTCGTCGGCGCTGTGGTTCCGGGCACCGCGACGATCCTGACGATCTCGGCCATGGCAGGCGTTGGACTCATACCGGTCTGGGCGGTTCTCATCTCCGCTTGTCTGGGAGCGATCGCTGGGGACGGCGCCGCGTATTGGCTCGGGCATTCTTATAAGGAGCAGGCGCTGCAGCTGTGGCCAATGTCGCGCTGTCCAGACGCGATCAGACGCTCTGAGGAATTCTTCGCGCGCCATGGCGGCAAGTCGATCATGATCGCACGCTTCACCCCAGTAGTCAGGGCGTTCGTGCCGCTCATCGCCGGAATTTCCGGCATGAACCCTCGGCGGTTTTATACCGCAAACATCGCCTCTGCGGCGGTTTGGGCGATCTCGCACATCATTCCCGCAGCGGTGGCGGGCGCATCGTTTGTTGCGCTCCACCTGCACATCACCCCGATGTTTATGACTTTTGTAGCGCTCGCCGGTCTGGGACTTTTCGTGCTGTGGAGACTGCGGCCCGGCTCGCGGCTCGATTAACCCTCGTCTCTTTCCGATCTGCATACTTCACTGCGGCCGACGAGCTTCCGCGCTCGTGTTCAGACCGCGCGCTTCGTGTACGCCATTCTTGATCGGTGCCTCTGTATCGGCGCCACGATGAGCCGCATGATTCCACCCATGGCGAGTATGTCTGCGGACTCGTTTGCTGCATCCGCCACGACGATGCTTTGGCGCGCTGTTGCAGCCGTGCGTCTTGTCCATCCGTCGCGGAGAGATGTGCTCATTCGCCGCTAAGTCTCGCGCGCTACCGATTGCTCGCCCGAATTCATCAGGTCGCGATGCGACCACGCCGGTGTCGGTCGACACTGGAGCCGAGACCGGAGGAGAGACATGACCCAAGATCAGAACACCCAGGTCGTAACGTTTCTGAACAAGGTGCCGGAAGTCACCGTCTACTTCTGGATCATCAAGATCCTTGCGACGACCGTCGGCGAAACCGCCGCCGATCTTCTTTCGACCAGGCTCGGATTGGGGCTCACGGTCACGTCGTGGATCATGACCGGGGCCTTCATCGCCGCCCTTGTCGTGCAATTGCGCGCCACCCGTTACATTCCCACGCCCTACTGGCTCACCGTCGTCCTGATCAGCGTCGTGGGAACACTGATCTCCGACAATCTCGTCGACGGCATGGGAATCAGCCTCGTCACCACCTCGACCGCGTTCGCGATCATTCTGGCTGCGGTCTTCGCGCTCTGGTATCTCAGCGAGCGGACGCTCTCCATCCACACGATCGTCACCCGGCGGCGCGAATACTTTTACTGGGCCGCGATCCTGTTCACCTTCGCGCTGGGCACCTCGGCTGGTGATCTCATGGCCGAGCGATTCAACCTCGGTTACGGTCCGGCCGCGATCGCGTTCGCCGCGATGATTGCGGCGACCTATGGCCTCTATCGCTTCGCCCGAATGAACGCGGTCCTCGCCTTCTGGATCGCCTACATCCTGACGCGTCCGCTCGGCGCGTCGGTGGGCGACTTCCTCGCCAAGCCCGTCATCGCCGGCGGCCTGGGTTGGGGCACGGTCAATACCAGCCTGCTGTTCCTAAGCGCCATCCTTGCACTGGTCGTCTTCCTGACCATTACCAAGGCCGATCGTATTGAACAGGTGCCGACTGACGCCTGCGAGAAACTCTCGGCTGAGGCGTGATCGTCGAATCGGGGCTGAAGACCGGCGCCGCTTCAGCCCTGGCGCTCATTCGAGCGAAGCAATCAACGGGCCAAAAACAAACAGGAGACTCCGATGACACATTCCGCGATCAAGGCCGCCCTGCTCACCGTCGCGATCGGGATTGCCGCCACGTCGGCCGCGCGAGCCGATTGCGAAAGCGATCTCAAGCAGCTCGAGCACGCGTTTACGATGCCGAATCTCGCCGCGCCCGCCAAGACGGCTCTCGACGAGGCGAAGACCAAGGCGGTCGCCGCGCTGAAGAAAGACGACGACAAAACCTGTCATGCGGCGGTCGCCGAAGGGCTGGGCAAGGCGGGCATCAAGATGAAATAGCGCCTGCGCGTTTCGCTGGTTGCACTCTTTCCAAGGTTTCGTTCCGTGCTCGACACTCTCAATCGGTCTTTGCTGGAATGGATGGTCGCGTCGCCGGATATTTCCGGCGGCGCGCTTCTGCTTTCACTCGTGCTTGCCGAGTGGGCGATCTTCATCGGTCCCGCGGCGTTGATTTTCCTTTGGGTGCTGGGCGACACGCAGGATCGGCGTGCTGCCGTTGGAGCCTGTCTTAGTGCGCTTCTGGCGTTGGCGTTGGCCGCCGGGATTTCATCCGTCCATTTTCATCCGCGTCCCTTCATGGATGGGCTGGCGCGCAACTATTTGCATCACGCAGCGGACAGCGCCTTTCCGAGCGACCACGCGACCGTTCTCTTTGCACTCGCTTGGTCGCTGTTCTTCACTCCATCGTTCTGGCTGAAGCGCCTCTGGCTAGCGCTGCTGCTGCTCGCCTGCGCCGTCGGCTGGTCGCGCATCTACCTGGGCGCACATTATCCGCTCGATATCGTCGGCGCCGCGGTGCTCGGTCTTGCAACCGCCTATGGCGTCAACCGGTCCTCGTTAAGCCGTTGGCGCGACCTCGGTACGGACCTGGCCGAGAAGCTCTACAGCCTTCCCCTCGACCTCCTAAGCAAACGTAAGACCTGAGGTGCGCGCTCATTTCGTGCTCATTCTTCGTTGTTAGAGCTTCCGCATCGGCTTTGTTGCGTTACGACAAAACAGGAGCGTTCCATGGCATCTTCGCCCCTAACCAGACGCCGTTTGCACGCGATCGGACTGGCGCTGATCCTCGTACCGGCGATTGGGATCATCGTTCCGGCCGCAGCGCAAGAAAAAGCCGTCGCTCCGGAGGTCAATCCTCCAGGGGACATTCCTGACAACCAGCAGTTCGTTACTTTCGAGGCGGCGCAAGGTGCGGCTCTGAAGGTTCCGGAAGGGTGGGCTCGGACGGATACGAAGGAAGGTGCGATCTTTGCGGATAAGTATGGCCGTATCGAACTCACCATCCGACCATCGACATCGCCGCTTACGATCGACATTCTGCGCGCACAGCAGATTACCGATCTCGAAAGCAATGGGCGCGCGGTCAAGATTCTGAGGACCGAGCAGGTGAAGCTGCCCGCAGGACCGGCGATCAAGGTCGTCTATACGTCGAATTCGGACCCGAACCCTGTCACGAACAAACAGATCCGTCTCGAATGCGAGCGCTTTTACCTGTCGGGGAACGGCAAGCTCGCTGAACTCACATTCTCCGCGCCGGCTGGCGCGGACAATGTCGATCAATGGACATTGATGAGCAAGTCGTTTCGGTGGAAGTGACATGACCTTGCTGGTGGCCGACGACCTGTATCGTTTCTTTCATGTCGGCGAAACCGAAGTGAGGGCTCTGCGCGGCGCCAGTCTCCGCGTCGATCGCGGCGAAACAGTCGCTCTTGTCGGAGCATCTGGAAGCGGCAAATCGACGCTCATGGCGTGCATCGCCGGACTCGACGATCCAGACGGCGGACTGGTTACCATCGATGGCAAGCGAATGACACGCCGTGCCGAGGACGAGCGCGCGGCGCTGCGGGGGCGCCGGATCGGTTTCCTTGCGCAGTCGCGCAACCTGTTTGGCCACTTGAGTGTATCCGAAAACATTCGCCTGCAATTGGAACTCGGAGACGTCAAGGACAGCGAGGAGCGAATCGACGAGCTCTTGAACCTTGTCGGACTGTCGGAGCGTCGCCATGCACGGCCACAGACCCTGTCGGGCGGCGAGGCGGCACGAGCCGGGCTTGCCGTCGCTCTCGCCAATGACCCGCCTCTGTTGATGGCGGATGAGCCCACGGCGGAGGTCGATTCGGAAACCGAACGCATGATCCTCGATGTGCTCGAAATGCGGCGACGCGACGGGGCCGCAGCCTTGATCGCCACTCACAGTCAAGCGATAGCAGCTCAAGCCACCCGCATCGTTAGGATCGTGGACGGCCGAATCGTCGCGGCGGATGCGCCCGCCGCAACAGACGGCGTTCGCAAAGGCAACCGATCGATTCGAGAGCCGTATGATGGCCCGATCTTGGTCGCAGCGCACGACCTTTCTCGCAGTTTCACCTCCGGTGATCGGAGTTTCAGGGCGGTCACGTCCGTCGATTTCAGTATTCGCGCAGGCCAAAGCATTGCATTGGTGGGCCGCTCCGGCAGCGGCAAGTCAACTTTATTGAATCTGATGGCGGGGCTGGTCGATGCGGACCAACACGGATCGATCAGCTGGCCGGGATTTGACGAGTCTCGGCCATTGCGGCCGCAGCAGATCGCCATGGTCTTTCAAGCCCCGTCGCTCCTTCCCGTGCTGAGCGTGATCGAGAATGTACGCCTTCCGCTTGACCTCGCCAGCAGCAACTCGGTCGATTTTCTCGATCCGATGCAAGTCTTGCATAGCTTGTTGATCGCCGATCTCGCCGAAAAGCTCCCCGATCAGTTGTCCGGCGGGCAGATGCAGCGTGTTGCGATCGCCCGCGCGCTCGTTACACGTCCCAAATTATTGCTGGCCGACGAGCCGACGGGTCAGCTGGATCGCGCGACCGCACATGAGGTCGTCGGCACCCTCCTGAAGGCGGTCGCCGCCATCGGGGCCACGCTTGTTGTGGCCACGCATGATCAGGCTGTCGCTGTCGAGATGGAGGAA
>JBDHSY010000067.1:0-10480 GCA_039808405.1 Xanthobacteraceae bacterium | reverse complement strand
GGCTGCGATGACTGACAAGGAGCCCCTGCCCGG
This sequence comes from Xanthobacteraceae bacterium, assembly GCA_039808405.1. GTDB lineage: Bacteria > Pseudomonadota > Alphaproteobacteria > Rhizobiales > Xanthobacteraceae > PRO6. Next base: position 10,447 of record JBDHSY010000067.1, on the reverse strand, counting down.
AGTGGTCCTGACCGAGAAGCAGAAGCGCCGCCGCCGCGAGCGCCGCGTCGCGATCGCGATCGCGCTCGGCGCGCTGGTGGTGCTGTTCTTCGTGGTGCTCCTCGTCAAGGGACCCGCCGTGCTGATCCGGCCGATGTGAGGAACGCGCCATGACCGCTCCGCATCCTCCGACCTCTCCGCCTCCCGCCGCCCCGCCGCCGGCGCCGAGGGGCTTGCGCCGCGACGGCGCCGTCGCCGCGCTGTGCGGCCTCGTGGTGGCGCTGATGGTCGGCGCCGCCGCCGCCGCGGTGCCGTTCTACGACTGGTTCTGCCGCGTCACCGGCTTCAACGGCACGACGCAGCGCGCGACCGCGGCTCCCGCCCACGCGCTCGACCGCACCATCACGGTGCGCTTCGATTCCAACATCCACGGCGGGCTGCCGTGGAAATTCCAGCCCGAGAAGACCCAGATCGAGGTGCGTATCGGCGAGGTGGTGACGGCCTATTATACCGTCACCAACCAGTCGGCGCGCCAGACCGCGGGGCTTGCCTCCTACAACGTGGCGCCGCTCACCGCCGGCAGCTATTTCCAGAAAATCAACTGCTTCTGTTTCACCGAGCAGGTCATGGCGCCGGGCGAGACGCGGGAGATGGCGGTGGTATTTTACGTCGACGAGGCGCTGACGCGCGACAGCGATCAGGACTCGTTCAAGACCATCACCCTGTCCTATACCTTCTACCCGGCCAAGGACACGCAGCCAAAGCCGCTGGCGGAGGTCAAGTCCGACCGGCGCGGAGGCAATCTTTGACGTTTCCCGAGTTGAACATTGAGCGACGACGATGCGCCGCTTAAGATCGGCGCCGCTAACGGAGTGATACGAAATGGCTACGGCTCACGCCAAGCAACACGACTACCACCTTGTCGATCCGAGCCCCTGGCCGCTCGTGGGATCGATCGCCGCCTTCGTCATGGCGATCGGCGGCATCAGCTGGATGCACCACCTTTATTCGGCCGCGCCGATCGTGTTCGGCATCGGCGTCGTCGGCGTGCTCTACACCATGGCGGGCTGGTGGAGCGACGTGATCCGCGAGGCCGAGCACAAGGGCGACCATACCCGCGTGGTGCAGATCAGCCACCGCTACGGCATGATCCTGTTCATCGCCTCCGAGGTGATGTTCTTCGTCGCCTGGTTCTGGGCCTACTTCAACTCGGCGCTGTTCCCGGCCGATCCGGTGCATGTCGCCCGCGAGGCGCTGTTCGGCGGCGTCTGGCCGCCGAAGGACATCGCCACCTTCGATCCGTGGCACCTGCCGCTGCTCAACACGCTGATCCTGCTGACCTCGGGCACCACCGTCACCTGGGCGCACCACGCGCTGCTCGAAGGCGACCGCCGCGGTCTGAAATACGGGCTGTGGCTGACGGTCATCCTCGGCGCGATCTTCACCTGCGTGCAGGCTTACGAGTACAGCCACGCGGCGTTCACCTTTTCCGGCAACATCTATGGCGGCATCTTCTTCATGGCGACCGGCTTCCACGGTTTCCATGTGCTGATCGGCACCGTGTTCCTGATCGTCTGCCTGATCCGCGCCTATGCCGGCCACTTCACGCCCAAGCATCACCTCGGCTTCGAGTTCGCGGCGTGGTACTGGCACTTCGTCGACGTGGTGTGGCTGTTCCTGTTCGTCGCCATCTACGTCTGGGGTTATGGCGGCCCGGTCGCCGGCGCCGCGCACTGAGTTTCGAACGATCCATGACGGGGGCGGCATCACAGCCGCCCCCTTTTTTGTGACTTGTTTTTGTGACTTGCGTTCGGGCCGGTGCGCCTTGCAGGTGCGGCGCCGGCGGCGTAGCGAAAGGTCGAAGCGCCGGCGCGTAGCGGCGCCAGAGCATGATCCCGAAAAAGCCTGCCCTCGGGCTTGACCCGAGGGTGGGAACCGGTTTTCGGAAAGGATCATGCTCAGATATGAGATAATCGAAGAGTCTGATCCAACGAAGTTGGATCAGACTCTAGAGCTTTTCCGCTTCTGATGGAATCAGAAGCGGAGCTCTAGATTATTGTTTTGACGCGTTTTCTTCACGCGAACCGGTTCCCACTTCGCTTGAAAACGCTTTAGGAGACAGGGCCGATGCCGGGAGACCTGCCGGGAGATATGGACGCGGACATCGTTGCAGGCTCGGATTCAGGTCTGGACACGGCGCCCGTCACCCTGCCGCAGAGCGTGCTGCGCGGCCTTACGTGCGCCTGCCCGCGTTGCGGCGAAGGCCGGCTGTTCACCGGCTTCCTCGATCTTCGCCCGGCCTGCGAGCGCTGCGGCCTCGATTATGTCTTCGCCAATTCCGGCGACGGGCCGGCGGTGTTCATCATCCTGCTGGCCGGCTTCGTCGTGGTCGGCTCGGCCCTCGCCGTCGAGGTCGCCTACCAGCCGCCGTTCTGGGTGCATGCGGCGCTGTGGGTGCCGCTGGTTCTGGCCATGACGGTGTTGCCGCTGCGCCCGATGAAGGCGCTGATGATCGCTTTGCAGTATCACCACAAGGCCGCCGAGGGCCGCCTCAGCGTGCGGGAGCGGCCGTGAGCGCGCCTGTGCCTCTTCCCCGGTCGCGCCCGCGCGGCGTCGTCGGCGTCGGCGTCGTCGCGCTGGCGATGACGGCGGTGCTGGTCAGCCTCGGCGTCTGGCAGTTGCAGCGCCGCGTCGAGAAGCACGCGGTGATCGCCGCGCTCGATGAGCGGCTTGCCGCGCCGCCCGCGGTCCTGCCGCCGCGCGGCGAATGGCCGACGCTGACGCGCGCGCGCGACGAATTCCGCCGCGTCAGTTTTGCAGCCACCTTCGAGCCGCGCCCGCCGGCGCATGTCTATACCTCCGGCTCGGGGCTGCGCCCGGACGTCACCGGCACCGGCGCCTGGGTGTTCGCGGCCGCCGATCTCGCGGGCGGCGGCACCGTGGTCGTCAACCGCGGGTTTGCCCCGGAGACCGCGCCCGGCGCCGGTGTCTCCGACGCTACCGACGTCGCGCCGGCCGGCGCGATGCAACTCACCGGCTACCTGCGCTTTCCGGAGCGGCCCGGCTGGTTCACCCCGGCCGCCGATCCGGTTCGCCGGCTCTGGTTCCAGCGCGACCCCCGCGACATGGCAAGGGCGCTGGCGTGGGGCGAGCCGGCCGGCGAGGTGGCGCCGTTCTATGTCGATCTCGAAGCGCCGGTGCCGCCGGGCGGCGTGCCGAAGCCGGGGCCGCTCAGCGTCCACCTCAAGGACGACCATTTGCAGTATGCGATCACCTGGTTCGGCCTTGCCGCGGTCGTTATCGCCACCTTCGGCTTCTGGCTGGCGGGGACCCGGCGCGGGCGGGCTCAACGGGGCGAGCGGAACTGACGCGCCGGCCTTCCTTGTGAACGCGGCCACGACCCGGTAAAGTCGCGCACCATCGCTGCACTTTTAGAATTTTAACATACGTGTCAGGGGCTTGAGGGTTCCCTCGGGCCTGGAGGACGATCTTGACCGCCTATGTCTCGACGCGGGGCGACGCGCCCCGGCTCGGCTTTTGCGAGGCCATGCTCGCGGGGCTTGCGCGCGATGGCGGGCTCTATGTGCCCGAGGCGTGGCCGCGCCTCGCGCCGGAGGCGATCGCGGCGCTCGCCGGGCGGCCCTACTGGGAGGCGGCCGTCGAAATCATCCGTCCGTTCGTCGGCGGCGAAATCCCCGACGCGGATCTCGGCCGCATGGCGAGCGACGCCTACGCCACCTTCCGCCACCCCGCCGTGGTGCCGCTCGACCAGAGCGGTCCGAACCAGTTCGTGCTGGAACTGTTCCACGGCCCGACGCTGGCGTTCAAGGACGTGGCGATGCAGCTCATCGCCCGGCTGATGGACCATGCGCTGGCGGCCCGCGGCCGGCGCACCACCATCGTGGTGGCGACCTCCGGCGACACCGGCGGCGCCGCGGTCGAGGCGTTCGCCGGGCGCGGTCAGGTCGATCTGGTGGTGCTGTTCCCGCAAGGGCGCATCTCCGACGTGCAGCGCCGGATGATGACGACGTCGGCCGCCGCCAACGTCCACGCGGTTGCCGTCGAGGGCACCTTCGACGACTGCCAGGCGCTGGTGAAGGCGATGTTCAACCATCACGCCTTCCGCGACGAGGTGGCGCTGTCCGGCGTCAACTCGATCAACTGGGCGCGCATCGTCGCCCAGGTGGTCTATTACTTCACCGCGGCGGTGGCGCTGGGCGCGCCGGCGCGCGCGGTGGATTTCACCGTGCCGACCGGCAATTTCGGCGACGTGTTCGCCGGCTACGTCGCCAAGCGCATGGGCCTGCCGATCCGCCATCTCACCGTCGCCACCAACGTCAACGACATCCTGGCGCGCACGCTGGCGGCCGGCACCTACGAGGTGCGCGAGGTGCACGCCACCGCGTCGCCGTCGATGGACATTCAGGTGTCGTCGAATTTCGAGCGGCTGCTGTTCGAGGCGACCGGGCGCAACGCCGGCGTGGTGCGCGCGCTGATGGCCTAGCTCGCGCAGTCCGGCCGCTTCACGCTGCCGGCGGCGGCGCTGGCCGCGATCCGCGCCGATTTCCGCGCCGGCCGCGCCGACGAGGAGGAGATGCAGGCGGCGATCCGCGCCGCCTGGCGCGAGGCCGGCGATCTCGTCGATCCGCATACCGCGGTGGCGCTCGCGGTCGCCGACCGCGACGCCGCCGACGGCGCGGTGCCGAACGTCGTCCTGTCCACGGCGCATGCGGCAAAGTTTCCCGATGCGGTGGAGGCCGCCTGCGGCCGCCGCCCGGCGCTGCCGGCCTGGCTCGACGGGCTGATGAGCCGGATGGAGCGCATCGACGTCATCGCCAACGATCAACATGCCATCGAGCGGTTCGTCAGGTCGAAAAGCCGCGCCGCCAAGCAGGGGATAGCCGGATGAGCGTCGAAGTCACAAAGCTGCCGTCCGGCCTGACCGTCATCACCGATGCCATGCCGCATCTGGAGACCGCCGCGCTCGGCGTGTGGGCCGGCGTCGGCGGCCGCGACGAGAAGGAGGACGAGCACGGCATCTCGCATCTGCTCGAGCACATGGCGTTCAAGGGCACGCGCACGCGCGACGCGCGCGAGATCGCCGAGGCCATCGAGGCGGTCGGCGGCGACCTCAACGCCGCGACCAGCACGGAAAACACCGCCTATTACGCGCGCGTGCTCAAGGCCGACGTGCCGCTGGCGCTGGACGTATTGTCCGACATCCTGTCCGAGCCGGTGTTCGACGAGGGCGAGCTTGCACGCGAGAAGGGCGTCATCGTGCAGGAGATCGGCGCGGCGCAGGACACGCCGGAAGACCTGGTGTTCGAGCACCTGAGCGAACTCGCCTATCCCGACCAGCCGATCGGCCGCTCGCTGCTCGGCACGCCGCAGACGCTGGAGCGCTTCAACAACCGCATGCTGCACGGCTATCTCGCCACCCATTATCGCGGGCCGGACATGGTGGTGGCCGCCGCCGGCGACGTCGAGCACGCCGGCCTGGTCGAGGACGCAGGCCGGCGCTTCGCCGGGGTCGATGCGGGTGCCGCCCCGGTGTCGCCGCCGGCGCGCTTCGGCGACGGCGGCGCCAAGGTGGTGCCGCGCGATCTCGAACAGGCGCATCTGGCGCTGGCGCTGGAGGGCGTGCCGCAGAGCGATGCGTCGCTGTTCAGCCTTCAGGCGCTGAGCAACCTCATCGGCGGCGGTATGTCGTCGCGGCTGTTTCAGGAAGTGCGCGAGAAGCGCGGCCTGTGCTACTCGGTCTATACCTTCCACGTCCCCTATGCCGACACCGGCTTCTTCGGGCTCTACACCGGCACCGATCCCGCCGATGCGCCGGAGATGATGGAGGTGATCGTCGACGTCATCAACGAGGCCATCGACACGCTGACCGAGGCCGAGGTGGCGCGCGCCAAGGCGCAGATGAAGGCCGGCCTGTTGATGGCGCTGGAAAGCTGCGGCGCCCGCACCGAGCAGCTGGCGCGCCATATCCTTGCTTACGGCCGGCCGCTGTCGACCGACGAGATCGTCGCGCGCATCGATGCGGTGGACGTCGCCTCGACCCGTGCCGCGGCGCAGGCGCTGTTGTCGCGCCGGCCGCCGGCGGTGGTCGCGCTGGGCAATGGCCGGGGGCTGGACAGCGCCATCGGCTTTGCGGAAAGGTTGTCGGCGACGAGGGCGCCGGCGCGGCTTCACTGAGAGGCTTTTGCGCCGGCCGGGAGCATCGGCCATGGTCCTGTTCCGGTTGTCCGTTCAAGGCGCTCCCGCGCTCGAGCCGCGCGGCGGCGGCGTGCGGCTGCGCGCGCCGCAGATGACCGATTTTCCGCAATGGGCGGCCTTGCGCGAGACGAGCCGCACGTTTCTCACCCCATGGGAGCCGGTATGGCCGGCCGACGATCTCACCCGCGCCGGTTTTCGTCGCCGGCTGCGCCATTATGCCGACGACATCGCCGCGGATCGCGTCTACCCCTTTCTGATCTTCCGTGACAGCGACCGCGCGCTGGTCGGCGGCGTCACGCTCGCCAACGTGCGGCGCGGCATCGTGCAGGCCGGCACGCTGGGCTACTGGATCGGCGAGCCGTTCGCAGGCCAGGGTTACATGACGGCGGCGTTGCGCGCGCTGGTGCCGTCGCTGTTCGGCGAACTGCACCTGCACCGGATCGAGGCCGCCTGCATCCCGACCAACGCCGCCTCGATCCGTGTTCTGGAGAAATGCGGCTTTGCGCGCGAGGGGTTGGCGCGCCGCTACCTGTGCATCAACGGCGTCTGGCAGGATCACCTGCTGTTCGGCCTGCTGCACGAGGATTTCAAAGGCTAAAGCGGTTTGCCTTTTGATGGAAACACCCAGTTCCGTCATGGCCGGGCATAGCCCGTCGAAGACGGGCGTGAACGCCCTTTTGTCCCGGCCATCCACGTCTTTCTTCGCTGAAATTTCAAAGACGTGGATGCCCGGCATAAAGCCGGGCATGACGGGTCGCTGATTCCGTGAAAAGCAAAAATGCTCCAGGGCGCTTTGGCTTGGGGCGGCGGCGTTGCTATAACCGGCGGACTTGCAACGGGGTGTATGAAACGATGCGGAACGGGTCGATGACGGGGCGTGGGCGCTGGCGCGGGGGACTGGTGGGACTGGCGGCGGCAACGGTGCTGGCCGGCTGCGGCAGCGTCGGTGGCCCGTCCTACGACAGCGCACCCTCGATCGGCGACCGCTTCAGCCAGCTGTTCGGCGGCAAGTCGCAGGCGGTCGGTGAGGCGCCGCCGCCGCCGCGCGCGGACGAGCCGACCTGCCCCTCGGTGATGATCCGTCAGGGCGCTTCGACCTATGCCGTCGGCCTGCCCGGGCAGGAGGCGAGCGGCACCAGCCTGCGCTATCAGGGCACCATCACCCGCACGGCGCGCGACTGCACGCTGCGCGACGGCCAGGTGCATGCCCGGCTCGGCATCGAGGGCCGCGTCATCGTCGGGCCGGCCGGCGCGCCGCCCAGCGTCGAGCTGCCGCTGCGCGTGGCGGTGGTGGCGGAAGGGGTCAATCCGCACACTATCTTCACCAACGCCTATCGCACCACGGTGGCGGTTCCCGAGGGCGGCAACGTCGCCTACAGCCTGGTCGCCGAGGACATCGTCTATCCGGTGCCGGCAGGGGCGGAGGGCGATTCCTACGTGTTCTACATCGGCTTCGATCCGCAGGCGCTGAAGCCCGAGCCGCGCCGCCGCGGCAAGAGGCGCTGAGGCGGCACGGCGGTTCTCCGCGAGGAATGCAAACGAAAAGGCCGGCTCGATGAGCCGGCCTTTTTCATTTCTGCGCTGGCGTCGCGCTCAGTTGAGCTTGCTGCGGACCTCGCCGATGCCCTTGGCGATCAGGTCGTCGGCCAGCTGGCCCTTGACCGACTGCGCCATGATGGCGCTGGCCGCAGCGACGGCCGCATCGGCGGCGGCGGCGCGGACCTCGGCCGTCGCCTGCGCCTCGGCGAGCGCGATCTTGTTCTCGGCCGACTGTGTGCGGCGGGCGACGAAGTCCTCCAGCTTGGCCTTGGCGTCGGCGGCGACGCGCTCGGCCTCGGCCTTGGCCGCCTCGACGATGTCCTGCGCCTCGCGCTCGGCGCTGGCGCGGCGGGCACGATAGTCGGCGACCAGCTTGGCGGCCTCGTTCTTGAGGCGGCGGGCGTCGTCGAGCTCGGCCTTGATGCGGCCGGCGCGGCGGTCGAGCGCGGCGGTCACCACGCCCGGCACGCCGGCATAGACGAAGATGCCGATCAGCAGGACGAAGGCGACGGCAACCCAGAACTCCGGTGTCGAGATCATCACCTTATCCTCTCAGCGAGCTGTCGACCGCGCTTTGCACGGCAGTCGCGTCGGGTTGCACGCCGGTCAGTTGCTGGACGATCGCCGCCGCCGAATCGGTGGCGATGCCGCGGACGTTGCCCATCGCGGTGTCGCGCGTCGCCGCGATGGCCTTCTCGGCCTCGGCGAGCTTGGCCGCGAGGCGGTCTTCCAGCGTCTTGCGCTCGCTCTCGGCCTGGGCGTTGAGCTTGTCGCGGGTCTCGGCGCTGATCGCCTGGGCCTTGGCGCGGGCCTCGGCGAGTTCGGTCTCGTAGGCTTTCATCTCGGCGTCGGACTGGTCGCGCAGCTTCTGGGCCGCGGCCAGATCGTCGGCGATCGCCTTCTGACGGGCGGCGATGATGCCGCCGACCCGCGGCAGCGCCATCCGCGCGACGATCAGGTAGAGCACCACGAACGAGATGACGAGCCACACCAGTTGCGAGGCGAAGGTGTGGGACTCGAAAGGCGGAAACGGCGGCTTGCCGCCGTCCGCGGAGGTATGGGCGGAGGTGCCGCCCCCATGTTGTTCGGCCACGACTGCCTCCCGTCAAACGATCGCGGCCCCGCAACGGGGCCGTGACCGGCGCGTCACGTTCGGGCTCAGAGAGCGAACAGCAGAAGAAGCGCGATCAGGAGCGAGAAGATGCCCAGCGCTTCGGTCACGGCGAAGCCGAAGATCAGGTTGGCGAACTGACCCTGGGCTGCCGACGGATTGCGCAGCGCGGCGGCAAGGTAGTTGCCGAAGATGATGCCGACGCCGGCGCCCGCGCCGCCCATGCCGATGCAGGCGATGCCAGCGCCAATGTACTTTGCGGCGATCGGGTCCATGAAGAAGCTCCTTCGTGTGTGCTGTTTGCTTGGTTGGATTGGTTGCTTGGGAAACGCGGACCGTTAGTGGCCCGGATGGATCGCATCGTTGAGGTAGATGCAGGTCAGGATGGCGAACACGTAAGCCTGCAGCGCCGCCACCAGTATCTCCAGCGCGGTGATGGCGACGGTCAGCGCCAGCGGCAGCGCGGCGCCGACGACGCCGGCGATGCCGAGCGCGCCGAGCATGGTGACGAAGCTCGCGAACACCTTCAGCGTGATGTGGCCGGCCAGCATGTTGGCGAACAGACGCACGCTGTGCGACACCGGCCGCGACAGGAACGAGATGATCTCGATGCCCACCACCAGCGGCAGGATCGCCATCGGGATGCCGCTCGGCACGAACAGTTTGAAGAACTTCAGGCCGTTCTTGTAGAAGCCGTAGACGATCACGGTGAGGAACACGAGAAGCGCCAGCGCCACCGTGATGATGATGTGGCTCGCCACCGTGAAGGTGTAGGGGATGATGCCGAGCATGTTCGTGACGAACACGAACATGAAGATGGTGAACACCAGCGGAAAGAACTTCATGCCGTGCTCGCCCGCGGTCGAGCGCAGCATGTCGGCGATGAACTCGTAGCTCAGTTCGGCCAGCGACTGCACGCGGCTCGGCACCAGGCGCCGCGCGGCGGTGCCGCCGAGCATCAGGGCCGCGGTCAGGACGACGGCGACGAACATGTAGGCGGCGGAGTTCGTGAACGCGATCTCGTGGCCGCCGAAAGTGCCGATGGTGAAGAGGTTCTTGATCTCGAACTGGTGGATCGGATCCATTGCCCGGCCGCTCTCTCGTCGTCCCGCCGGCCGCGCCGGCGCTGAAAATCATCTGGTCCCGCTGAGGGCCTCGCGAACGGCCTTCAGTCGGGGTCCTTCAGTCGTTCGTGGATGTCCGAAACCACGCCCGCGGACCGCATCAGGTTGACCACCCCGGCGGCGAAGCCGAGCAGGAAAAACACGATGAGACCCCATGGCGAGGTGGACAGCAGATAGTCGAACCCCCACCCGATCGCCGCGCCGACCGCAACCCCTGCGACCAGCTCGGAGGACAGCCGAAACCCGCGCGCCAGCGCCGAAGCCCGGGCGGCGGCCGTCTCGTTCTGCCGCTCCTCGCGGCCCGTCTCGATCTTGCGGCTGTCCTTCAGTTCGGACAGCCGGCTGTCGAGACGCCCAAGCCTTGCGGAAAGCGCAGCATCGTCAGGGCGCGGTTCGCCGGGTCGTCCCGCATTCGCCGATCCGTCGTCGCGTGTGCCGTTCGCCATCGCTATCGACACCCGAAAAGAGGCCGCAAATC
>JBDHSY010000066.1:0-10594 GCA_039808405.1 Xanthobacteraceae bacterium | reverse complement strand
GCCGGCGTGAGGTGGCGCCGGTTGTCGGGATGCGGTGCGGCGGCTCGGGACACCACGAAAAATTGCTGTGGACTCGGGCACGGACTGCGAGGACAATGCCGGCCAGGATCGATGAAGGGAGTTCTTGCCATGAGCCAGAGAGACCCCTTTCTCCTGACCCCCGAAGAGTGTGACGAAGTCGCAACCGAAGTTTTGGCGACTTGCGATACGCTGCCGGAGAGCTGGCAGAAAACCGCGGCGCTTGCCGACGCACGGCACTACATGCGGGTGGCCGAGGTCAAGCGCTGGATGCGCAGCCGGGAGCTGCGTCCGCCGGAATGACATCGAAGGACGGGACGCCGCACGACCTCGCCGTTCGGATCGCCAGCCGGCGCTCGCGCCGGCGGGTGGCGGACGGCTTTGTGCGCCAGACCTTCGTCCAGCCGCGCGAGGCGGCGCGCGAGACCGCGCGCGCCTTTTTCGGCCGCTATCCCAAGGCAGCCTACATGACCGAAGTGGAAGCGTGGCGGGAACTGCCCGGCGGCGAGATCGAATTCACCATGCGGCGGCTCAGCACGGCCGACTGACCGACGATCGACGGCGGCGTTGGAAACGTTAAGACGCGGATGGCCGGGACGAGCCCGGCCATAACGGCGTTTCAAACGGCTATGTTCCGGCGCCGGCGGCGTGCGCCAGCGCGCGCAGGAGAAACGGCCGGAACAGGTCCGGGTGCTCGCACATCGGAAAGTGGCCGAGCCCGTCCATCACGTCGAGCCGGGCGCCGGGCATCAGCGCCTGAAGCCGGCGGCCGTCTTCCGGCGTCGCCGAGTAGTCGTAGCGGCCGCACAACAGCGCCACCGGCGTCGCGCCGGTATCGATGCGCGGGGCGGTCGCCGCGCCGTCGAACTCGTCGCTGTAGAAGGCGAGGTCGCCCGTGTAGATGCCCGGCGCGCCCTGCGAGTAAATCCAGACGGCGCGGCGGCGGTCCGCCTCCGGACTGGTCGGGCTCATCAGGCCGCGCACGAAACTTGCGTTGTGCAGGCCGCCGTGGACGCCGACATGGTGCTGATAGGGATTGCGGCGGCCTTTCGAGCGGAACGGCGGCTCGATCGCCACCACGCCGCGCACCAGATCGGGGCGCTCCGCGGCCATCACCAGGGCCATCGCCGCGCCCATCGAGCCGCCGGCAACGAGCGCCGGGGCGCCGATCACCTGCTCGACCAGCGCCACGCACCAGTCGAGATACTGTTGCGACGACAGCCGGTAAGGGCCGCCGTCCCAGTCGCGCGGCGGCATCGAGCGGCCGTGGAACGGCAGGTCGGGGGCGATCAGGCGCCACGATCGCGCCAGTTCGACGTCGGCGAGCTGAGCCTGAAACTGGCGGGCGTCGGCGCCGGCGGTGTGCAGCAGCAGCACCGGCTCGCCTTGTCCCGCGCTCTCGACGAACAGGTCGTAGCGTGTCCCGCCACAGCTCACCGGGTGATAGCCGCCGCGGATCTGGCCGAGGTCGCGGGCGACCGCCGGCGCTTCCGTAACCGGACCTGCGGTCAGGCGCTCGAACAGCCGCTCCAGCACCGGGCGCGCCTGCGCAACGGCCAGCGGCTCGCCGGATACGGTGAAGGCGGGGTTGGCCAGCTGCAACGCGGTGAAGGCGTGGAACGTCGGCGGCGGCGGTTTTGCCAGCACCTTCGCCCAGTCGTCGGCCGAGGCCGCGATCTCGATAGCGGCGCCGGCGCCGGTGTCGGTCTTGTCGGTCAGGTGCGGCGCGCCGTCGTCGAGCACGATGACGATGGCCGTATCGTCGCAGCGGATGCGCAAGGTTGCTTTGAGGCCGGGGCCGAGATGCGCAAGCTCGGGGTCGGCCAGGGCGGCCGCAAGCCGGGCGCGCAGTTGCCCGGCGATCATGCCTTGGCGGCCCCGCTGCCCGCCAGGAAGCGGTAGATTTCGGTGTGATCGGCGCCCGGCGGCAGCGCGTCGCGCGCCTGTTCCCACATCGCGGCGATCGAGGCGACCTGCGGCACGTCGAGGCCGAGATGGGTGGCGAGATCGGCGGCGATGCGCAGGTCCTTGGCCATCAGCGCCAGCGCGAAGCCGGAGGCAAAGCTCTCCGAGATGACGAACTGCTTCATCTTCACTTCGGTCGAGTTGTTGCGCCCGGTGGAGGCGTTGAGCACGTCGATGATGGTGTCGGGGGTGAGGCCGAAGCGGCCGCCGACCAGAAGCGCCTCCGACGCCGCGACCAGTCCCGCCGCCGACACGTAATTGTTGAGCGCCTTCATCGCGTGGCCCGAGCCGGTCGGGCCGGTCGCGAACACCGCCTTGCCCATCGCCGCAAACAGCGGCCGGGCCCGCTCGACCTGTTCGGCCGCGCCGCCCGCCATGATCGCCAGCGTGCCGTCGACGGCGCGCCGCACCCCGCCCGACACCGGCGCATCGATCAGCGGCAGGCCGCGCTCGGCCAGATCGCCGGCAAGCGCCACGGTATCGGTCGGCGCCGACGAACTCATGTCGATCACCAGCGTGCCGGGGGCGAGCTTTGCCGCGATCCCCTGCGCGCCCAACAACGCCTCGCGCACGATTTTGCCGTTCGGCAGCATGGCGATGACGGCCGCGGCGTTGTCGGCGGCCTCCGGGCCGCTGGCGAAGGCAGGCCCCACCTTGGCCTCGAAAGCCTCGCGCGCGGCCGGCTGCGGATCGACCCCGCGCACCTCGAAGCCGGCCAGCTTGAGCCGCGCGGCCATCGGCAGGCCCATGGCGCCGAGGCCGATAACGACGACGGTCGCGGGGGCTGCGATTGCGGCAAGGGGGGTGTCTTCGGCCATGGCGGCGCCTTTCTTCCGCTGCTGCGGCCACCGCCGCCCAGCTCGTTCAATGAAATCCCTCGGTCATATAACGGAGGGTCAATATATCAGACAAGCAGACAATCTGCCGAATCCGGCCCGCCGGCGCCTAGCGACGGGGCGACGCCTGTTTGTCGCTCGCCCTCAAAACCGTCAGCGCGACCTGCGCCGCCGTCTCGATATGGCGCTGGCAGGCGGCGCAGGCCCGTTCGCCGTCGCGGGCGCGGATGGCGTCGTAAATCTCGCTGAGCTCGGCAACGCTGCCGCTCAGCCGCCCCGGCTGGGTCATCGAGGTGACGCGCAACAGCGTGATGCGGTTGTGCAGCAGCGTCAGCATCTGCTTGACGAACATGTTGCCGCCGCCGTCCATCAGCACGGCGTAGAAATGGCTTTTGGCCTCGATCAGCGCGCTGCGGTCGGAGCTGTCGGCGGCCGCGGCGGCGAAGCGCTCGACCGCCTCGCCCAGTTCGGCGATGTCGTCCTCGCTGCCGTTTTCGGCGAACGCGCGTCCGGCGAACCCTTCGAGCAGCGCCCGCACCTGATACAGCTGGCGGGCCTCGTCGTAGGTGATCGAGCTGACCTCCGGGCCACGGTGCGGGATGGTGGTCACCAGCCCCTCGGCCTCGAGCTGCCGCAGCGCCTCGCGGATCGAGGTGCGCCCGACGCCGATCTGCTCGCACAGTTCGCGCTCGATCAGCCGCTGGCCGGGCTTGAAATGCCCCGCGGCAATCGCCGAACGCAGCTTGTTTTCCACCAGCAGGCGCAACGTGGCGGCCTGGCGGGGCACCTGGAGATTGAAGTCGGCCATTTATCGATTCTCGATCCTGGCCGACAATCAGTCAATCCGCACCCGCCGGTCAAGGGAGCCGGGTGCAGCGCGGCAATGCCCCTTTGCCCGCTACCGCGGGCAGGGCCGTCAGTTGCGCTCCTCGATGGCCCGCAGCGCGATCGCGCCGGCCTGGGCGCTGTTGGCGATCTCGACGAACAACAGCGCCATCTCCTCGAACACCGAGCGGTCCTGCTCGCCCTCCGTCACCTGGTCGAGTTCCGACAACAGCGACAGGATCGCGGTGATGCGGTCCTTGTGGTCGCGCGCCTGCGCGAGGCCGCGCCGCGACAGCCGCCGGCGCTCCAGCGTGCTGAAGCGGTCGAGCGCGACCGCGAGCGTATCGCGGCAGCGGCAATCGAGGCCGGAAAACAACAGCACATGGCGCAGCCGCTCGATCAGGTTGGCGGTGTCCTCGACCGTCGGGGTCAACTCAGGCACCGGCGCCGGCAGCTCACTGGGGTTTTCGTGCATGAGGCGTTCTCCATGGCGGCGGACTGCGCGCTGGTCGTCTGCCGGTGATCGTTTCCTGTGAGCATGAGCCGGTGCGAAAACCTGTTTCCACGTTTCGGGATCATGCTCTACACGGCGCGGCTGAATGTCCTGTCGGATTGCGTCAGGTAGGCGTCGAAGGCCGATGCGACGGTGCGCACCAGGAGGCGGGCATGGTCGGCCACGACCACCCGCGGCCCGTCGAGGTGGACGATGCCGTCGTCGGCAAGGGTGCGCAGCCGTGCCAGCGCCGGCGCGAGAGTTTCCGGCGCCACGTCGTGGCGAGTGCTGACGGCGGCGACATCGACGGCGAGGTCGCACATCAGCCGCTCGATCAGTTCGGCGCGCAGGCGGTCGTCGGCGGTGAGCCGATAACCCTTCGCGGTGGCGAATTCATCCCGCATGACATGATCGGCATAGCGGCCGAGCACGACGTCGTTCTGTACATAGCCTTGCGGCAGGCGACCGATCGCCGAGGCGCCGAAACCGATCAGGGCGTCGCAGGGATCGGTGGTGTAGCCCTGGAAGTTGCGCCGCAGCCGGCCTTGGGCCTGCGCGCGGGCCATGGCATCGTCGGCGCGGGCGAAGTGGTCGAAGCCGATCCGCACATAGCCGGCGGCGGTCAGCGCCTCGGCGATCGCTTCGGCCTGGTCGTGGCGCGCATCGCTTGCGGGCAGGTCGGCCTCGTTGATCTTGCGCTGGTGTTTCTTGAAGCCCGGAACGTGCGCATAGCCGAACACCGAGAAGCGGTCCGGCCCGAGGTCGAGGCATTGCCGCACGGTGTCGATGCACGAGGCGACGGTTTGCAGCGGCAGGCCGTAGATCAGGTCGAAGTTGATGCCGCGCACGCCGGCTGCGCGCAGCCCCTCGACGGCGGTCGCGGTGGTGGCGACGCTCTGGATGCGGTTGATGGCCTTCTGCACGCGGGGATCGAAACTCTGCACGCCGAGGCTGGCGCGGGTGATACCGGCCGCGCCGAGCGCCGCCGTCATCTCCGGCGTCAGCGTGCGCGGGTCGATCTCGACGGCGACCTCCGCTTCCGCCGCGAACGCGAACCTGTCGCGCAACAGCGCCGCCAGCGACAGAAGCACCTCGGGCTCGACGATGGTCGGCGTGCCGCCGCCGAAGTGGACGTGATGCACGGGGAGGGGGGCGGACAGCGTGTCCGCCACCAGTTCGATCTCGCGGCGCAGTGCGCCGATGTAATCGCTGATCGGCTCGTCGCGCCGCGTGATGGTGGTGTGGCAGCCGCAGTACCAGCACATCGAGCGGCAGAACGGCACGTGAAGATAAAGCGACGTTCTGGTCGTGGCCGGCAGCGCCGCGAGCCATTGCGCGTAGGTTGGCGCGGCGATGGCCGGCGAGAACAGCGGCGCGGTCGGGTAGCTCGTGTAGCGCGGCAACCGCTCGTCGTAATGGGCTCTCAGCGTGTCGCTCACCCGCGTTGCCTCCCTCGGGCCCGGCGTCGCGGTCGCTGACGCCGAATAGGAAAAGTGCCCGCGCCATCGGCCTTTCCGCCGCATCCGCGGGGCGCGCGTGCGCATGCGACGGCGGGCCGCCAAGCGACTGGGCCAGCCTCACTATGGCTGCGGCTTTTGAGGCTGTTCTTGTTCTAAATCAAACAGCGCGCATATGCCTTTGCCTAACATTGCGGGCGCGGCGGCGTCCTTTGCCGCGCAGTCGGCTCACAGGATCCCGCATGTCCAACCCTTCGGTTGCCGAAACCAGCGATCAGCGCACTGCGCTTGCCATGAGCACCGTGGCCTTCACGGTGTGCTTTGCCGTGTGGACGATCTTCTCCATCATCGGCATTCGTATCCGTGAGGACCTGGGTCTCAGCGAAACGCAGTTCGGCCTGCTGGTCGGCACGCCGATTCTGACAGGGTCGCTGATCCGCGTCGCGCTCGGCATCTGGACCGACATCTACGGCGGCCGCATCGTCTTCACGCTGACGATGCTGGCGGCGGCGGTCGCGACCTTCCTGCTGTCCTGGGCCTCGACCTATCCGCAGATGCTGCTGGCCGCGCTCGGCGTCGGCATCGCCGGCGGTTCGTTCTCGGTCGGCGTCGCCTATGTGTCGCGGTGGTATCCGGCCGAGCGGCAAGGCACCGCGCTCGGCATTTTCGGCGCCGGCAATGTCGGCGCGGCGGTGACCAAGTTCCTCGCGCCGTTCGTGCTGGTCGCGTTCGGCTGGCAGATGGTGGCGCAGGTGTGGGCCGCCGGCCTCGTGGTGATGGCGGCGATCTTCTGGTTCACCACCGCGGACGACCCGGTGCTGGCCGAGCGTCGCCGCTCGGGCGTGCGGCCGGCCAGCGCCTGGCTCGAACTGGAGCCCCTGAAGAACGTCCAGGTGTGGCGCTTCTCGCTCTACTACTTCTTCGTGTTCGGCGCCTTCGTCGCGCTGGCGCTGTGGCTGCCGCAATACCTCATCAACGTCTACGGCATGGACATCAAATACGCCGGCATGCTGGCGGCGTTCTTTTCGGTGCCGGCCAGCATCTTCCGCGCCTATGGCGGGCATCTGTCCGACGTCTACGGCGCGCGCCGGGTGCTGTACTGGACTTTTCTGGTCTCGGTGGCGGCCACGTTCCTCTTGTCGTATCCGCCGACCGACTACACCGTCTACGGCACCAAGGGGCCGATCACCTTCCATCTGGAGATGGGCGTCGCCTCGTTCGTCGCCACCGTGTTCGTGCTCGGCTTCTTCATGGCGCTCGGCAAGGCCGCCGTCTACAAGCACATCCCGGTCTACTATCCCAAGCACGTCGGTTCGGTCGGCGGTCTCGTCGGCATGATCGGTGGCCTCGGCGGCTTCGTGCTGCCGATCCTGTTCGGCGTGCTGCTCGACCTCACCGGGCTGTGGACGAGCTGCTTCATGGCGCTGTTCGTGCTGGTCACCGGCGCGCTGATCTGGATGCACCTCGCCGTTCGCCAGATGGAGCGCGAGGCGACCGCCGAGGAACTGACCCGACTGCCGCCGTTCCCCGAGATGCTGGGGATGCCGAAACCCGAAGCGCGGGTGAAGGCCGACGGCACCATCCTCACCGACTGGCGGCCGGAGGACGCGGCGTTCTGGGATGCCAAAGGGCGGCGCATCGCCAAGCGCAATCTGTGGCTGTCGATCCCGTCGCTGCTCTTGTCGTTCGCGGTCTGGCAGGTGTGGTCGGTGGTGGTGGCGAAACTGCCGCTGGTCGGCTTCCAGTTCACCACTGACCAGCTGTTCTGGCTCGCGGCGTTGCCGGGGCTGTCCGGCGCCACCTTGCGCATCTTCTATTCCTTCATGGTGCCGGTGTTCGGCGGCCGGCTGTGGACGACGCTGACCACCTGGTCGCTGATCATCCCGGCGCTCGGCATCGGGTTTGCCGTGCAAAATCCCGAAACGCCCTATGCGGTGCTGCTGATCCTCGCGCTATTGTGCGGCTTCGGTGGCGGCAATTTCGCCTCGTCGATGTCCAACATCTCCTTCTTCTTCCCGAAGGCGGAGAAGGGCAACGCGCTGGCGCTCAACGCCGGCCTCGGCAACCTCGGCGTCAGCGCGGTGCAGTTCGTGGTGCCGCTCGCCATCACCGCCGGCGTGTTCGGCTGGTTCGGCGGCGATCCGGCGATGGTGCGCGAAGCCGGCGGCGAAACGCCGTTGTGGCTGCAGAACGCCGGCTTCGTCTTCGTGCCGTTCATTGCCGCGGCCGCCTTCGCCAACTGGTTCGGCATGAACGACATCGCGTCGGCGAAAGCGTCGTTCGCCGAGCAGGCGGTGATCTTCCAGCGCAAGCACAACTGGATCATGTGCTGGCTCTATACCGGCACCTTCGGCTCGTTCATCGGCTATTCCGCCGGCTTCCCGCTGCTGTCCAAGGTGCTGTTCCCGGATGTGAACGCGTTGCAGTTCGCCTTCCTCGGGCCGCTGGTCGGTGCGCTGTCGCGCTCCGGCACCGGCTGGCTCGCCGACCGCTACGGCGGCGCGCGGGTCACGCTGTGGGTGTTCGTGCTGATGATCGCGGGCGCCGCCGGCGTCTTGTGGTTCATCGCCGCGAAGGATCAGCCGGGCGCCTTCTTCGGCTTCTTCGGCTCGTTCCTGTTGCTGTTCTTCGCCAGCGGCGTCGGCAACGCCTCCACCTTCCAGATGATCCCCGCGATCATGGGCAAGGAGATGATCCGGCTGATGCCGGACGCCGATGCGGAAACGCGCCGCCTGCAGGCGGAGAAAGAGTCCGCGGCGATCACCGGCTTCACCTCGGCGGTGGCGGCGTTCGGCGCCTTCTTCATCCCCAAGAGCTACGGCACCTCGATCACGCTGACCGGCGGGCCGCAGGCGGCGCTGTGGGGGTTCCTGATCTTCTACGTGAGCTGCGTCGTCATCACCTGGGCAGTCTACACCCGCAAGGGCGGCCTGCTCCACGACATCGAACGCGGACGCGCGCGCACGCCTGTTCCGGCGCCGGCCGCCGGGTGACCAAGAGGGAAGCATGTCGCATTTTCTGGACCGATTGACGTTCTTCCGCCGCACCGTCGGCGAGTTCTCCGACGGCCACGGCATCGTCACCCACGAGGACCGCTCGTGGGAGGACGGCTATCGCCGGCGCTGGCAGCACGACAAGATCGTGCGCTCCACCCACGGCGTGAACTGCACCGGCTCGTGCTCGTGGAAGATCTACGTCAAGGGCGGCATCGTCACCTGGGAGACGCAGCAGACCGACTATCCGCGCACGCGCCCCGATCTGCCCAATCACGAGCCGCGCGGCTGTTCGCGCGGCGCCTCCTATAGCTGGTATCTCTATTCCGGCGCGCGGGTGAAATATCCGATGATCCGCGGCCGCCTGCTCAAGCTGTGGCGGCAGGCGCGCGCGACTAAGCCGCCGGTCGCGGCCTGGGCCTCGATCGTCGAGGACGCCGACAAGCGCAAGTCCTATATCGGCATCCGCGGCCATGGCGGTTTCGTGCGCGCCACCTGGGACGAGGTCAACGAGATCATCGCCGCCGCCAACGCCTATACCGTGCGCGCCCACGGCCCCGACCGCGTCATCGGCTTCTCGCCGATCCCGGCGATGTCGATGGTGTCCTATGCCGCCGGCTCGCGCTACCTGTCGCTGATCGGCGGCGTCTGCATGTCGTTCTACGACTG
Organism: Xanthobacteraceae bacterium; assembly: GCA_039808405.1. Classification (GTDB taxonomy): domain Bacteria; phylum Pseudomonadota; class Alphaproteobacteria; order Rhizobiales; family Xanthobacteraceae; genus PRO6. Next base: position 1,338 of record JBDHSY010000066.1, on the reverse strand, counting down.
GTATTGCGACCTGCCGCCGGCCTCGCCGCAGACCTGGGGCGAGCAGACCGACGTGCCCGAGAGCGCCGACTGGTACAACGCCGGCTTCCTGATCCTGTGGGGCTCGAACGTGCCGCAGACGCGCACGCCCGATGCCCACTTCTATACCGAGGTGCGCTACAAGGGCACCAAGAGCGCGGTGGTCAGCCCCGACTACGCCGAGGCGACGAAATTCGCCGACATCTGGCTCAACCCCAAGCAGGGCACCGACGCGGCGCTGGCGCTGGCGATGGGCCACGTCATCCTGCGCGAGTATCACCTCGACCGGCAGGTTAAGTATTTCGACGACTACGCGCGCCGCTTCACCGACATGCCGTTCCTGGTGCAGCTGACCGAGAAGGACGGCCGCTTCGTGCCCGACCGCATGCTGCGGGCGAGCGATCTCGAAGGGGCGCTCGGCGAGAGCAACAATCCCGAATGGAAGACGGTGGCGATCGACGAGGCGAGCGACGAGCCGGTCGCGCCGCTCGGCTCCGTCGGCTACCGTTGGGGCGAGAGCGCCAAGTGGAATCTGGAGGAGAAGGACGGGCAGGGCTATGCGACGCGGCTGAAGCTGACGCTCGCCGGCGACGACGCCGAGATCGTGCCGGTCGATTTTCCCTACTTCGGCGGCCGCGCCACCGAACATTTCGTCGCGACCTCGCATGGCGAGGTGCTGAGCCGCAACGTGCCGGTGCGCACGCTCGCCACGGCCGACGGCGCATCGGTCAAGGTCGCGACCGTCTACGACCTGATGCTGGCCAATTACGGCCTCGACCGCGGCTTCGGCGGCGACAACGTCGCGGTCTCCTACGACGACGACGTGCCGTTCACGCCGGCCTGGGCCGAGCGCATCACTGGCGTTCCGCGCGACGCCATCGTCACCGTCGCCCGCGAGTTCGCCACCAACGCGGAAAAGACCAACGGCCGCTCGATGATCATCATCGGCGCCGGCATCAACCACTGGTATCACATGGACATGAACTACCGGGGGGTGATCAACCTCCTGGTGTTCTGCGGCGCGGTCGGCCAGTCCGGCGGCGGCTGGTCGCACTATGTCGGGCAGGAGAAGTTGCGGCCGCAGACCGGCTGGACGCCGCTCGCCTTCGCGCTCGACTGGAGCCGCCCGCCGCGGCAGATGAACTCGACCTCGTTCTTCTATGCCCACACCGACCAGTGGCGCTACGAGACGCTGACCGCCGACGAAATCCTGTCGCCGACCGCGCCGGAGGGCGACTGGCAGCGGAGCTTCATCGACTTCAACGCGCGCGCCGAGCGCATGGGCTGGCTGCCCTCGGCCCCGCAGCTCAAACAGAACCC
>JBDHSY010000065.1:0-10677 GCA_039808405.1 Xanthobacteraceae bacterium | reverse complement strand
GGTTGCGGGGATAGGATTTGAACCTATGACCTTCAGGTTATGAGCCTGACGAGCTACCGGGCTGCTCCACCCCGCGTCAACTCCTTGATCGCCTTCACCAAAACCCTACCCATCACGACGGCTTGCGCAAGCGCTGTCGCCGCTACCGTGCGATCGGGTTCCGGAGGAAGGCCGCCGCGGCCGAGGCCGGCGGCGCGGGGCGTATGTATCAACCCCCGGCCGGTTTGGGAAGGGCCGCCGGCATCTTTTCATGACATTCGCAAAAGGCGCGCGCGTGGGCGCGCGAGGCGCCGCCCGGCCGCTCAGGTCAGCAGAAAGCCGCCGTCCACGGTGACGACGCTGCCGGTCATGTAGCGCGAGGCATTCGACGCCAGCAGCAACAGCGCGCCGTCGAGGTCGCTTTCGTCGCCGACCCGGCGCTGCGGGATGCGCCGTATCAGCCTTTCACCGGCCGGCGTGGTCCAGACCTCGCGGTTGATGTCGGTGTCGATATAGCCCGGCGCCAGCGCGTTGACGCGGATGCCATGCGCCGCCCATTCCAGCGCCAGCGCCCTGGTGGCCTGGATCAGCCCGGCCTTGGAGATGGCATACGGCGCGACCGCCTTGAGGACGCCGGTGCCGAGCACCGAGGCGATGTTGACGATGTTGCCGCCGCTTCCGCGGGCGATCATGCGGCGCGCCGCCTCGGTCGCGGCGAACCAGGCGCCCTTGAGGTTGGCATCGAGCACCTTGTCCCAGTCGGCCTCGCTCTGCGCCACCGCCAGTTTCTCCACCGCGATGCCGGCATTGTTGACCAGCACCGTGACCGGGCCGAGCGCACGCTCGGCGGCGTCGAAGGCGGCCACGATGGCGGCGGTATCGGTGACGTCCATCGCGACCGCCGCGGCGCGGCCGCCCGCCGCCCCGATCTCCTGCGCGAGGCTTTCCAGCTTGGCCGTCTGCCGGGCCGCCAGCACCACCGCCGCGCCGCGCGCCGCCAGCACGTGCGCGAACCGCCGGCCGAGCCCCTGCGACGCGCCGGTGATCAGGATCACCTCGCCGCTTACGTCGAACAGATCGGCCATGCGTTTCTCCTTGCCATGCAATCGGACATCGTTCGCTCCCTTACCATCGCCGGCCGCGTCAGCTAAACCTCAAACCGTCATCGGGACAGGGAGGACAATCATGGATCTCGGCATCGCCGGTCGGCGGGCGCTGGTGTGCGCCGCGAGCAAGGGGCTCGGGCGGGCCTGCGCCGCCGCGCTTGCGGCGGAGGGCGTGCACGTCACCATCACCGCGCGCGGCGCCGAGGCGCTGGAGGCGACCGCTGCCGCGCTGCGCGCCGCCCATCCCGGCGTCGAGGTCGTCACTGTTGCCGGCGACATCACCACGCCCGAGGGCAGCGCCGCCGCGCTGAAGGCCTGTCCCGCGCCGGACATTCTGATCAACAATGCCGGCGGGCCGCCGCCGGGCGATTTTCGCGACTTTACCCGCGACGACTGGATCAAGGCGCTCGATGCCAACATGCTGACCCCGATCGAGTTGATCAAGGCGACGGTGGACGGCATGATGGCGCGCCGGTTCGGCCGCATCGTCAACATCACCTCGGCGGCGGTGAAGGCGCCGATCGACGTGCTCGGCCTCTCCAACGGCGCGCGCGCCGGGCTGACCGGCTTCGTCGCCGGGCTCGCCCGCAAGACGGTCGCCGCCAACGTCACCATCAACGCGCTATTGCCCGGCCCGTTCGACACCGACCGGCTGCGCGGCGTCAACGTCGCGACCGCCAAGGCCACCGGCCGCGCGGTCGAGGAGGTGGCCGAGGCCCGCATGCGGGAAAATCCGGCCGGCCGCTTCGGCACGCCGGAGGAGTTCGGCGCGGCCTGCGCCTTCCTGTGCGGCGCGCAGGCCGGCTTTATCACCGGGCAGAACATTCTGCTCGACGGCGGCGCCTTTCCGGGCACGCTATAGGGATCGCGCCGCCGCGATTGTATTTCACGGGGCCCTGGCGCAAACAGGGCGGTCTGCAACGGGAGGACGAGCGACCATGAAACTGGTGAGATTTGGCGAAGCCGGCCGCGAGAAGCCCGGCCTGCTCGATGCCGAGAACCGCGTGCGCGACCTGTCCGCTCATGTCGCCGACTGGACCGGGGAGGCGCTGTCGCCGCAAACTCTCGCCAGGATCAAGGCGCTCGATCCGGCGTCGCTGCCAGAGGCCGACGGCAAGCCGCGGCTCGGCGCCCCGGTCGGCGGGACGCCGAAATTCGTCGCCATCGGCCTCAACTACGCCGACCATGCTGCCGAGGCCGGCATGGCGATCCCGGCCGAGCCGATCGTGTTCCTGAAGGCGTCGAGCAGCCTGTGCGGCCCGAACGACGCGGTCGAGAAGCCGCGCGGCTCGATCAAGCTCGACTGGGAGGTGGAGCTGGCGGTGATCATCGGCACCCGCGCGAAGTATGTCTCCGAGGCCGATGCGCTGAAGCACGTGGCCGGCTACGCGGTGTGCAACGACGTGTCCGAGCGGCATTTCCAGATCGAGCGGCTGGGGCAGTGGACCAAGGGCAAGAGCCACGACACGTTCGGCCCGCTCGGGCCGTGGCTGGTCACCGCCGACGAGGTCAAGGACCCGCACAATCTCGCGATGTGGCTCGACGTCAACGGCGAACGCCGCCAGACCGGATCGACCGCGACGATGATCTTCAACGTGCCGAAGGTGGTGTCCTACGTCTCGGCGCTGATGACGCTCAATCCCGGCGACGTCATCACCACCGGCACGCCGCCCGGCGTCGGCATGGGCATGAAGCCGCCGGTCTACCTCGATGTCGGCGACGTCATGACGCTCGGCATCGAGGGACTGGGCGAGCAGCGTCAGCAGGTGGTGGCAGCGTAGGCGGGACGGACCCTCATGAAACTGACATTTTCGCCAACCTCGCCGTTCGCGCGCAAGGTGCGCATCGCGGCGATCGAGCTCGGGCTGATCGACCGCATCGAGCTGGTCACGACCTCGATGGTGCCGGGCCAGCTCAACGAAAGCTACTCCCGCGACGTCAACCCGCTTCGCAAGCTGCCGGCGCTGATCCTCGACGACGGCACCGCGCTGGTCGATTCCGAGGTCATCGTCGAATATCTCGACGAACTGGCCGGCGGAAAACTGTTTCCGGCGGCGGGGCCCGCGCGCTGGCAGGCCAAGGCCGAGCATGCGATGACGCAAGGCATGCTCGATGCCATGCTGCTATGCCGCTACGAAAAGATGCTGCGGCCGAAGGAGTTTTACTGGCCGACCTGGTACGACGACCAGTGGGAGCGGGCGTGGCAGGGGCTGGCGTGGTTCGAGGCGCGGCCCGAGATTTTGACGCGGCCGCTCGACATCGTGCAGATCGCGCTGGTGTGCGTGCTCGGTTACGCCGACCTGCGCTTTGCCGACTGCGGCTGGCGCAAGGTGTTTCCCAACCTCGCGGCATTCGACGAGACGATGACGAGGCGCGAGTCGGTGAGAGTGTCCGCGCCGCCGGCGGGGTAGTCGCGTTGCCCGCCCACCCCTTCCCCGCAAAAGGGCGTTCACGCCCGTCTTCGACGAGCTATGCGGGGGAGGGCTCAGGGGGACCGCGCCAGCATGCGCTCCAGCGTGTCCAGCCGGTCGGCCTCGCGGGGCGGCTTGTCCCAGCGCAGCCGGTTGATGCGCGGAAAGCGCATCGCCACCCCTGACTTGTGCCGTGCCGAGCGCTGCAAGCCTTCGAACGCCACCTCCAGCACCAGCCCGTGGTCCGGCTCATGCACGACATGGCGCACGGGGCCGAACTTTTCCGTGGTGTTGCGGCGGACGAAGCGGTCGATCTGTAACAGCTCCTCGTCGGTGAAGCCGAAATACGCCTTGCCGACCGGCACCAGCTCGGCGCCGTCGGCGCCGCCGGTCCAGACGCCAAAAGTGTAGTCGGAGTAGTACGACGAGCGGCGGCCGTGGCCGCGCTGCGCATACATCAAGACCGCGTCGATCAGGTGCGGGTCGTGCTTCCACTTCCACCACGGTCCTTTGGCGCGGCCGGGCAGGTAGCGCGAATCGAGGCGCTTCAGCATCACGCCCTCGATCGCGTCGGCATCCGCGCCGGCGCCATGGCTGCGCGGATCGGCGCGGGCGGCGGCAAGCTCACGCCAGTTGTCGAACGCGACCAGCGGCGACAGCGCGATGCGCGGATCGTCGAGTCGCGCGACGAAGCGCTCCAGCCGCGCGCGGCGCTCGCCGAAGGCCAGCCCGCGCAAATCCTCGCCGTCCTCGCCGAGAAGATCGTAGGCGCGCAGGTGGATCGGAAACTCCTTGATCAGTTTTTGCGTCACCGTCTTGCGGTTGAGCCGCTGCTGCAACACGTTGAAGCTCTGCACGCGGTCCTCGCGCACCACCAGCAACTCGCCGTCGAGCGCGGCGGGCAGACGCAGCGCCGGCGTGAGGTCGGGAAAACTTTTCGATATGTCCTCGCCGGTGCGCGAATAGAGCCGCGCGACCGGCGCGCCCTGCGCGTCGCGCCCGCTCACCGCCTGCACGCGGATGCCGTCCCATTTCCATTCGGCGGCGAAGGCGGCCGCGTCGAGCGCGGTGAAGTCGGTGTCCTCGATGGCGTGCGCCAGCATCACCGGGTGGAACGGCGCGGCATCGCGATTGACCGGCTTGTCGCCGCGCCCTTCGAGCCAGGCGAACAGGTCGAGATAGGGCGGCGCGAGCCCCGGCCACATTAGCTCGATGTCGTGGACGTCCTTGTCCCCGAGTGCGGCGGCGGCGGTCTTGGCGAGCCGCGCCGAGACGCCGATGCGCAAGCCGCCGGTGACGAGCTTGAGGAGCGCCCAGCGCCCGGTCTCGTCGAGCTCGTCGAGCCAGCGCGCGATCTGCGCCGGCATGTCGGCCTTGGCCAGCGTCTGCAACGCGCCGACCACCTCGGTCAGGGTCGGGGGCGGTTCGTTGCGCCCGCTGTGCGCGGCGGGCCACATCAGCGCCACCGTCTCGGACAGGTCGCCGACGTAGTCGTAGGACAGTGCGAACAGCACCGGATCGGTGCGCGCGGCGATCAATTCGCGGATCAGGCCCGGTTTGGCGTGACGAAACGACAGGGCGCCGGTCAGCGCCGCCAGCGCCATGCCGCGGTCGGGGTCCTCGACGTCGCGAAAATAGTCGGTGATCAGCCGCAGCTTGGCGTTGCGGCCAGGTTCATAGGCGAGGCGGTCGAGCAGATGCGCGAAACGGTTCATGCATCCGTCCCGCCGGCGTCGCCCGCGCCTTCGCTCTCGTCCTCGTCGCCGTAGCCGACCAGCGCCAGCGGGCGGGCGAGAAGCCCTTGCGTCGTGCACCAGTGCACCAGCGCGTCCTCCTCGCCGTGCGTGACCCACACCTCGCCGGCGCCGGTGGCGCGGATGGTGCTGGTCAGGCCGTTCCAGTCGGCGTGGTCGGAGATCACCAGCGGCAGTTCGACGCCGCGCTGGCGCGCCCGTGCGCGCACCCGCATCCAGCCGGAGGCGAAGGCGCTGACCGGATCGGGAAAGCGCCGCGTCCACACCTCGCTCAGCGCCGAGGGCGGCGCCAGCGTGATCGTGCCTGCAAGCTCGGCCTTGGTGGCGTCGCGCGCGAGCCGCAAGTCGCCGAGCGCGATGCCGCTGGCTTCGTAATAACGGGTGATGGTTTCCATCGCGCCGTGCAGGTAGACCGGCGCGTCGTATCCGGCCGCGCGGATCAGCGCGATGACGCGCTGCGCCTTGCCGAGCGAATAGGCGCCGACGATGTGCGCGCGCTCGGGAAACAGCCGCACCGACGCCAACAGCCTGGCGATCTCATCCGCCGCGTCGGGATGGCAAAACACCGGCAGGCCGAACGTCGCCTCGGTGATGAACACGTCGCAGGGCACCACCTCGAAGGCGGCGCAGGTCGGGTCGGGGACGTCCTTGTAGTCGCCGGAGGCGACGATGCGCACGCCGCCCGCGTCGACCGCGATCTGCGCCGAGCCGAGCACGTGGCCGGCCGGATGAAACGAGACGCCGACGTCGCCGAGCGTGAGCGGTTCGCCATAGGCAATTTCCTGCGTCGCGCCGGCAAAATCCTCGCCGTAGCGCAGCCGCATCAGGTCGAGGGTTTCCCGCGTCGCCAGCACCGCGCCGTGGCCGGGCCGGGCGTGGTCGGAATGGCCGTGCGTGATCAGCGCCCGCGGCACCGGGCGCACCGGATCGATATGGAAATCGCCGCGCGGGCAGTACAGCCCGGCCGGTTCCGGCGCGAGAAGATCGTGCGGACGCATGGCGCACATATAGGGTGTCGCAAGGATCACGCGAAGGGTCGCGCGCGGGCGGACGCCCGGTCTGCTCCGGCATGCCCGCACTGTCGTGTGCCAACCCCTCCCCTCGTCAGTGCCGGGCTTGACCCGGCAATCCCGACAGGAAAGGCACTGCCTCCCTCATCGAGATGGCCGGAACAAGTCCGGCCATGACGAACCGGAAAACGCGGATTGTCGGCGGTTCTCCCGCAGCGGATCATGCTCTAACATGAGCATCGTGCCGCCCGCCGCTTGCCCCGCCGTCGCCCTGCCCGATGCGTTCCGGCGCTGGTTCGCCGCGCGGGGATGGACGCCGCGCGCGCACCAGCTCGCGCTTCTCGAGACCGCGCGCGCGTCCCGCGCCACGCTCCTGATCGCGCCGACCGGCGCCGGCAAGACGCTCGCCGGGTTTCTGCCGACGCTGACGGAACTCGCAGCCAGCCGGCCGCGCACCGCCTCCACCGGGCGCGCGGCGACCGCAAGCGGCGGCCTGCACACGCTCTACATCTCGCCGCTCAAGGCGCTGGCCGTCGATATCGCCCGCAACCTGGAACGCCCCGTCGCCGAGATGGCGCTGCCGGTCCGCATCGAGACGCGCACCGGCGACACCCCGCCCTCGCGCCGCCAGCGCCAGCGCCGCTACCCTCCGGACATTCTGCTGACCACGCCCGAGCAACTCGCGCTGCTGCTTGCCTCCGACGATGCGCCGTACCTGTTCGCCTCGCTGCAGCGCATCGTGCTCGACGAACTGCATGCGCTCGTCACCTCCAAGCGCGGCGACCTGCTGTCGCTCGCACTGGCGCGGCTGTGGCGGCTCGCGCCGCAGGCGGTGGCGACCGGCCTGTCGGCGACGGTGGCGGAGCCCGACGACCTGCGCCGGTTCCTGGTGCCGCAGCGCGCCGGCGAGACGCGCCTCGCCGACCTGGTGATGGCGGAGGCGGGCGCCGCGCCGATCGTCGAGATGCTCGACACCAGAGAGCGGCTGCCGTGGGCGGGACATTCGGCGCGCCACGCGCTCGATGAGATCTACGCTCTGATCAAGGCCAACAGGACCACGCTGGTGTTCGTCAATACCCGCAGCCAGGCCGAGATGCTGTTTCAGGAACTATGGCGCATCAACGACGACGCGCTGGCGATCGCGCTGCATCACGGCTCGCTCGATGTCGCGCAACGCCGCAAGGTCGAGGACGCGATGGCGGCCGGGCGGCTCAACGCAGTCGTCTGCACCTCCTCGCTCGATCTCGGCATCGACTGGGGCGACATCGACCTCGTCGTCAATGTCGGCGCGCCGAAGGGCGCCTCGCGCATGATGCAGCGCATCGGCCGCGCCAATCACCGGCTCGACGAGCCCTCGCGCGCGGTGATGGTGCCGGCCAACCGCTTCGAGGTGCTGGAATGCCGCGCCGCCATCGACGCCATCGCCGCCAACGCGCAGGACACCCCGCCGCTGCGCACCGGCGCGCTCGACGTGCTGGCGCAGCATGTGTTGGGCTGCGCCTGCGGCGCGCCCTTTCTCAGCCACGAGCTGTTCGATGAAGTGCGCAGCGCCGCGCCCTACGCGGGCCTCGCGCGCGGCGATTTCGACGACGTGGTGGAGTTCGTCGCCACCGGCGGCTACGCGCTGAAAGGCTACGAGCGGTTCGCCCGCATCCGGCAGGACAAGGACGGCCGCTGGCGCGTGACGAACCCGAAGGTGCGGCAGAGCTATCGCCTCAACGTCGGCACCATCGTCGAGGAGCAGATGCTGAAGGTGCGCCTCGTGCGCGCGCGCCATGGTGCGAAGGGCGGCGCCACCGGGCCGATCGCGCGCGGCGGACGGCTGCTCGGCCAGATCGAGGAATATTTCATCGAAGCCTTGAGCGCGGGCGACACTTTCGTGTTCGGCGGCGAGGTGGTGCGCTATGAGGCGCTGGCCAACGACGAGGTGTATGTCTCGCGCGCGCACGATGCCGATGCGCGGGTGCCGTCCTACATGGGCGGGAAATTTCCGCTCTCGACCTACCTCGCCTCGCGCGTGCGGCTGCTGCTGGCCGACGAGGCGGCTTGGCGCGGCCTGCCCGATCAGGTGCGCGAGTGGCTGTCGCTGCAAAAAAAGCTGTCGCGTATTCCCGGGCCCCGCGAACTGATGGTCGAGACCTTTCCGCGCGCCGCAAAGCACTATCTGGTCGCCTACCCGTTCGAGGGGCGACTTGCGCACCAGACGCTCGGCATGCTGCTGACGCGGCGGTTGGAGCGGATGCGCGTGCGTCCGCTCGGCTTCGTCGCCAACGAATATGCGCTCGCGGTGTGGGCGCTGGGCGACATGTCCTCGATGATCCGGCAGGGCCGTCTTGACCTCAATGCGCTGTTCGATCCCGACATGCTCGGCGACGACCTCGAGGCGTGGCTTGCCGAATCGGCCTTGATGAAGCGCACCTTCCGCAGTTGCGCCATCATTTCCGGGCTCATTCCCCGCCGCTTTCCCGGCGAGGACAAGAGCCGCCGCCAGATGCTGTTTTCGACCGATCTCGTCTACGACGTGCTGCGCAAGCACCAGCCGGACCACGTGCTGCTGCGCGCGGCGCGGGCCGACGCCGCCACCGGGCTTTTGGACCTGCGCCGGCTCGGCGATATGCTGGCGCGCATTCACGGCCGAATCAGCCATCGCGCGCTGGATAAAATCTCGCCGCTGGCGGTGCCGGTGATGCTGGAAATCGGCCGTGAGGCGGTCTATGGCGAGGCCTCCGACGCGCTGCTTGCGGAGGCGGCCGACGAACTCGTGAAAGAGGCGATGGAATAGGTGGTGACGGCTCATTCTTCCCGTGCGCATCGAACGCCGACGCTGTTGACCATCGCCGGCATCGACCTCGTCGCCGATCTGTCCGGCGCGCTGGTGTGGCGCGAGGAGCGGCTGCTGGTCGTCTCCGACCTGCACCTGGAGAAGGGCTCGAGCTTCGCCATGCGCGGCGTGCTGCTGCCGCCCTACGACAGCATAGCGACGCTGGCGCGGCTCGCCGCCGCCATCGCGCGCCACGATCCGCGCACGGTGATCGCGCTCGGCGACAGCTTTCACGATGGCGAGGCGCACCAGCGGCTGCCCGACGCCGAACGGGACGCGCTTGCCGCGTTGCGTCGCGGCCGCGACTGGATCTGGATCGCCGGCAACCACGACCCGGCGCCGCCCGGCGACCTCGGCGGCACCGTCGCCGGCTCCATCGCCGTCGGGCCGCTGACGTTTCGCCACGAGCCGACCGGGGCCAGGGGCGAGATCGCCGGCCACCTGCATCCCAAGGCGCGCGTGGCGGCGCGCGGGCGCGCGGTCGAGCGGCGCTGCTTCGCCACCGACGGCGACCGCGCGGTGATGCCGGCCTTCGGCGCCTATGCCGGAGGCCTCAGCATCCGCCACAGCGCCTTCGCCCGCATCTTCCGCGGGCTTTCATTCGTCGCCCATGTGCTCGGCGACCGCGGCATCCACGCCATCGCCGCCGCGCGCTGCCGCTAGACCGGCGGCCGGCGGGTCGCCGCGACGCGCCGCCGCATTGCCTGGTGCTGCGCGCCATCTTGCGCAAGACCCCTCGCCATCCCCATGTTTCGGGGGCCGGAACCCGCCGGCCCGACGAGGAGACGACGACACCGATGAGCTATTTCAAGACCGCCATCCTGCTGGCCGGCCTCGCCGGCCTTTTCATGGGGGTTGGCTATCTGCTGGGCGGCGCCGGCGGCGCCACCATCGCGCTCGTCATTGCCGCCGCCATGAACCTGTTCGCCTACTGGAACTCCGACCGCATGGTGCTGTCGATGCACGGCGCGCACGAGGTCGATGCCCGCTCGGCGCCCGATCTGGTGCGGCTCGTCGGCGACCTGGCCGGCCGCGCCGGCCTGCCGATGCCGCGCGTGTTCGTCATGGACAACCCGCAGCCGAATGCGTTCGCCACCGGCCGCAATCCTCAGAACGCGGCGGTGGCGGTGACCACCGGGCTGATGGGCTCGCTCACGCGCGAGGAGCTGGCCGGCGTCATCGCCCACGAACTGGCGCACATCAAGAACCACGACACGCTGTTGATGACCATCACCGCGACGATCGCCGGCGCGATCTCGATGCTGGCCCAGTTCGGTATGTTCTTCGGCGGCAACCGCAACAACGGCCCGGGCCTCATCGGCTCGCTGGCGATGATGATCCTCGCGCCGCTCGGCGCCATGCTGGTGCAGATGGCGATCAGCCGCACCCGCGAATACGCCGCCGACGATCTCGGCGCGCGCATCGTCGGCCAGCCGATGTGGCTCGCCTCGGCGCTGGCGAAGATCGCAGGCGGCGCCCAGCGCATCGAGAACGTCAGCGCCGAGCACAACCCTGCGACCGCGCATCTGTTCATCATCAATCCGCTGTCGGGCCACGGCGTCGACAGCCTGTTCGCCACCCACCCGGCGACCGAGA
>JBDHSY010000064.1:0-10699 GCA_039808405.1 Xanthobacteraceae bacterium | reverse complement strand
CGCCGCCCCGCCTGCCGCCGTCGCCGGCGACCCGGACCGGCTCGGGGGCGAACGCCCGACGCAGCCGCTCGACCAGATCCTGCCGATAGTAGCGCCGCACCACCTCGTTGCGGATGCCGGCGGCCAGCGCCTCGATCCGCGCTTCCAGAGCCGCGCGGCGTTCGGGCGTCGCGAACGAGCCGCCTTCGATCTCGCGGGTCCAGATCAGGTCGGCCAGCGGTCGCGCCGCCGCCATCACCTCCTCCAGCGCGGCGCGCCCGCCGGACCGGGCGAGGTCGTCCGGGTCCTGCCCCTGCGGCAACAGTGCAAAGCGCAGGCTTTTGCCCGGCGCGAGCTGCGGCAGCGCCATGTCGGCGGCGCGATAGGCGGCGTTGCGGCCGGCCTTGTCGCCGTCGAAGCACAGCACCGGCTCGTCCGCCATCTTCCACAACAGCCCGAGCTGGCTCTCGGTCAGCGCCGTGCCGAGCGGCGCCACCGCACCGGGAAAGCCGGCCCCGACCATGGCGATGACGTCGATATAGCCTTCGACGACGACCAGCGGCGCGCCGTCATGCGTCGCCTGCCGCGCGGTGCGCAGGTTGTAGAGGTTGTCGCCCTTGTGGAAGAGCGGCGTCTCCGGCGAGTTGAGATATTTTGCCGGCACGTCCTTGTCGAGCGCCCGGCCGCCGAAGGCGATGACGCGGCCGCGCAGGTCGGTGATCGGAAACATCACGCGGTCGCGGAAGCGATCGTAGGGCACCGGGATGTCGTCGCCGCCGATCAACAGCCCGGCTTCCACCATGTCGGGAACCGGGACGCCCTGCTTGCCGAGATGCTCCTTGAGCGCGAACCGCTCGCCCGGCGCATAGCCGAGGCGGAACGCCACCTGCGTCTGCGGCGTGATCCCGCGGTCGGCGAGATAGCCGCGCGCGCGGGCGCCGGCGCGCGCCGCCAGCGTCTCGGTGAAAAACGCTGCCGCCATCTCCATGACGTCGTGCAGCGTGCGGCGGCGGCTCTCGGCCCGCGCCGCCTCCGGCGTGACCTGCGGCAGCGCCAGACCCGCCATCGCCGCCAGCCGCTCGACGGCTTCCGGGAAAGTGACGCCCTCGGTCTCCATCACGAAATCAAAGATGTTGCCGTGCTTGCCGGATGAGAAGTCGTGATAAAATCCCTTCTGGTCGTTGACGGTGAAGGACGGGGTCTTCTCCTGCTGGAACGGCGACAGCCCTTTCCACTCGCGCCCGGCGCGCTTGAGCTTGACGCGGCGGCCGACGACCTCCGACACCGGAAGGCGGACGCGCAGTTCGTCGAGGAATTGCGGGGGAAAGCGCATGGGACGGGCGGACCTCTGCCAGATGGCCATGGATATAGGACGGACGCGGGCCGTTGCCCACCTCGGGCGGGATTGTCCCGGCTATTCACAGGACCTATGGTTTCGCCGCCGGCCGAGTCGACGAGGATTGCCATGACCGCCATGCCCAAATGACCGCCACGCCCAAAACGCTGCTTCAGATCGCCGGCGCGCCCGCGCATCCGAGCCCGCTGGCCAAGGCGGCGCTCGTCATCATCGACGCGCAGCTCGAATACGTCACCGGCGACCTGCCGCTTTCCGGCGTCGCCGCGGCCATCGACGAGGCGGAGCGGCTGTTGGCGCTGGCCCGCCGGAACGCCGTGCCGGTGTTCCACATCGTGCAGCACGCCCCGGCCGGGCGGCCATTGTTCGCCGAGGACAGCCCCACTGCCGCCATCGTGCCGCAACTGACGCCGCGCGACGGCGAGGCGGTGGTGCGCAAGAGCCTGCCCAACGCCTTCGCCGGCACCGATCTTCATGAGCGCATCCAGGCGAGCGGGCGCGGCGAACTGATCGTCGCCGGCTTCATGACGCATATGTGCGTCAGCGCCACCGTGCGCTGCGCGCTCGACCTGAAATACCGGACGACGGTGGTGGCCGGCGCCACCGCGACGCGGGCGCTGCCCGATCCGCTCGGCGGCGCGATCGCCGCGGAGACCGTCCATCGCACCGCGCTTGCCGAACTCGCCGACCGCTTCGCCGTGGTGGTGAAGGACACCGCGGCGCTCACGGCCGCGGCGCAAGCCGCCTGAGGCGAGGCGCGCCGTGCCGCTGCTCGCGCCCGACGAAGCGCCGCCGGTGATCGAGCGCCAGCGCGACGGCGCCTCGCCCTTCCTCTTCACCTGCGACCACTACGGCCGCGCCATTCCCCGCGCGCTCGGCACGCTCGGCCTGCCGGACAGCGACCTGCAACGTCACATCGCGTGGGACATCGGCATCGCCGGCGTCGCCGAACGGCTTGCCGATGCGCTTGGTGCTCATCTGATCGCGCAGCGCTATTCGCGCCTCGTCATCGACTGCAACCGCCCGTTCAGCTCGGCCGGATCGGTGCCGCTCATCAGCGAAGCCACGCCCATTCCCGGCAACGACGGACTGACGACGGACGCCATCGCGGCCCGGCGCGCGGAGATTTTTACGCCGTATCACGCACGCATCGCGCAGGCGCTCGACGCGCGCGCCCGCGCCGGCCGCGCCACGCTGCTGGTCGCGCTGCACAGTTTTACGCCGGTCTATGCGGCAAGCGCGCGGCCCTGGCACGTCGGCACGCTGTACCATCGCGACCGCGATCTCGCCCCGCGCCTGCTGCTCGGGCTGCGCGCCGAAGGCAACCTCGTGGTCGGCGACAACCAGCCCTATGCCGTGAGCGACGACACCGACTACACCATTCCCGTGCACGGCGAGGCGCGCGCACTGCCCAACACCGGCATCGAAATCCGGCAGGACCTGATCGCCGACGAGGCCGGGCAAAAGGCATGGGCCGAACGGCTCGCCCGCATCCTCACCGGGATCGCGGCCACCCGCGCGCCGGAGGCGCAGGCGACGTCCTAGGCACAAACCGCCGCGACGGATTGCCATTGCCTAAAAATAGGTATTGAGAATACATGTTATCGACGCAATCCACCTTGCGTCACCCACGCGTCTTGCGTCTTGGCCCGGCGCGGCCCTCGTCATCCGGAGGCATCCATGGATTTTCCCGACTTCTTCGCCGAGGCGCCGACCGTCACGCTGCGCGATCCGCTGGCGGTGTTTCTGGGGGCGTCAAGCGGCACCATCACCTATTGCTACGCGGACGCGGTGAAACTCGCCGGACACTCCTGCCCGACCGTGGCCGGCGCCTACCTGATGGTGCGGACCGGCCTCACTGAGCTCTATCGCGGCGAACTGCCGGAACGCGGCGGCATCGAGGTGCACCTGCGCGACGGACGCGACCACGGCACGACGGGCGTGATCGCCGCCGTGGCCACGCTCCTGACCGGCGCCGCGCCGGAGACCGGGTTCGGCGGCATCGGCATGGCGCATCGTTTTGCCCGCCGCGACCTGATGCGGTTCGATGCGCCGATCGACGGCCTGATGGCGCTGCGGCGCCGCGACAACGGCCATGGCGTGATGCTCGATCTCGACACGGCCTGCGTGCCGCCTCACCCCGAGATGGGCACGCTGTTGTTCAGGGCGGTGGCCGGGCAGGTCGACGACGCCGAGCAGGCCCGCTTCGCCGCGCTGTGGCAGGATCGGGTGGCGCGCATGCTGCTCGACCATGCCGACGACGCCGGGCTCGTTCAGGTCGCCGAATGGAGAGCGGCGGTGTGAGGCCCCATCGGCCGAACTCACGCCACCGGCTCTTGCGCCCTTGCGCCTTCCGGCGCCGTTGCGGCTGGCGCACGATTTCCTATCGGCTAAACTCAAGCGCCCCGGCGAGCGCCAGCTTTCCGAGTTGCGGCTAGCGCACGATTTCCTATCGGCTAAACTAAGCTCGTCGGCCGGGACGCGTCCGCCGCAGTTGCGGCTAGCGCACGATTTCCTATCGGCTAAACTCGCGCGGGTCTACGGCAACGCGCGGGTCTAGTTGCGGCTAGCGCACGATTTCCTATCGGCTAAACTGTGAGGGCGGCTAACCTTTTGACATTCATCAGGTTCGCCGCCCTTCGTTCACAGAATGTTCGCCAGCCTGCCATCTAGAACATCGTATATTGCTGCGGGTTTTCGTTTGTCCGCGCTCGGGTGCGTCCGTCGAACGACATGATGCCCTCGTACTGTTTATCGGTAAAAAACAGGATCTGCACGAGGCCGGTTTTCGGCAAGGCGCGCTCGATGCGCCGAGTATAGGCCTCCGCCTGATCCTTGCCACCGCAGAATCGCACATACACTGAAAATTGGCTCATGCAAAACCCCTCGTCGAGAAGGAAGGTTCGGAATTTCGTCGCTGCCCGGCGCTGCACCTTCGTGCCGACAGGAAGATCGAAGATCACCATCATCCACATCAGTCGATAACCCGTCAGCACGTCAGTTTTCGCTATTGCACGTCACGTCCGGCAATTCGAGCGGCAGGACGGGCGGAGGCAGATCAAGGTCCGGCTTGCGGGTTTCAAATGCCGCAGCCAGCGACAGTGCCAACCGCTCCAGACAAGTCGAGAGCGGCGTCGTTCCAGCCCGCGTCGCCAGATCAAGACTGAGCAGCAACGCCAACTGCGCCTTGGACGCGGGCGTCACCCCGGCTTCACCCGCTCCCATCAACCGCACGACGGAGACATCGACCAACGGGCGGAATGGCTCCATCAAGTCATCGACAAGGCACATCGGGTTGCCGCGATTGGCGTGGTGCAAGCCGAGGGAAGGGTGCAGGCCGGCCGCGACAACAGCACGCGCCACACCCGCCCGCAACACCGTGTAGCCGTAGTTCAGCAAGGCATTGGCGCCACCGGCGGCACGGTCGCGACGAAAATCAGCGCCCATCAGCAATGGCCAGTAGCGGCGCGCGGCCTGCGCCTCGATGTTATCGGGATCGCCGGAGCGAACCTTGCTCGCCAGCAGGTCGAACGCTTCATAGGATCGGCCGAGGCCCGCCAGAACGGCCGCCTGCTGCGCGATCTTGGCGCGGACGATCGTCTGCCACAGACGCTTGCGCAGCGGCTCCGTGGCTGCAAGCTGATGGCGCATGCGCAACGACTGCACGTGGTGGCCATCGAGCGGCCAGATCCACGCCACCGGCATATGATCGGCGCCGCAGATCACGATCGCGACGCCGCGTTCAGTCAGCGCGACGATCAGATTGTTGGAATAGGTCAGCCCATGGGCGTGGCACAGCAGCACGCCGATATCATCGAGCGGTACGCGCCCGACCTCAGCCCCGTTCGCGGAGATAGTCATGAAGCCGCGAAACACCGCGAGGTGGCGGCCGTCGGACGCGATCTCGACGACCCGCCCGATCATCGCGGCTCACGCACCTGCTTCCGCCGCGCGGCGCGGGCCGGGGTCGGCGATCCGCCCGATCGGATCGACCCCGATCTTGCGGAAACCGATCTTGCGCAGTTCGCCCGCCGACTTCTGAAAGTATTTGAACGGGTCGCCCTTGTCGGCATCGCGCGCCTTCAGGGCACCGGCCTCGAAATGATCCGCCATGGTGATGGTCTGCCCGCTCATCTTGACGATGCGCAGAATGCGGCGATCGCCACCCTCGCCGACCGCCACCATGTCGTCGATATGCAGCCGCATGATCCGTCTGGCTCTCGGGTGCGGGCGAAATTTCACCGGATCGAAATCTTGCTGGTTGGCGTCGAAACGACGGATCGTCACCGCAGTCCAGCGCCCGTTCGGCAGTTCGTAGATGTCGGAGAAGGCGTTGCCGTCGGGCTTGTAGGCCTTGTAGGGCTTGCCGGTCCTGCGATCGCGGATGGCAACGACCGACAGTTCTTCGACCACGCGCACGCGCCGCACCTTCACGGTTCGGCCCTTGAAGACGAACCCTTCGGTCGCGATACGATGTGCAAACGCCGCCGCCGCGTTTTTCGCCTTCTTCGGGGCGACCTCGGGATCGTCCGGCACTTCCGGTGCCGGCGGCTTGCGTTGAAACGCCTGCCATTCCGCAATCAACGCATCGCGCAGCGCCGGGTCGCGAATCGTGGCGAGGCCCGCATCCATCTTTTCCGGGGCGGCAAAACTGCCGAGCGCGGTGCGCGAGACCACCTGCCAGGTGCCGTTCCTGCCCTCCGCGACAAGGCCATAAGCCGTATCGTTATGGAGCGCGCCCGACGTGCTGGCATGGCCGCGGCCGTTGCGCTTCGCCTGCCAGGGGTAACTGCCGTGATCGGGCTTGTGCGCCACCACCAGACGGTCGAGATGCGGGCGTAGCACGTCCGGCGTAAAACCGGGCCACGGCAGCGGAACGGAATCGATCAGCCGCTTGCGGTCGGCGTCCGAGTTCTGCTCGGCCACCTTCTGCAACAGCCGCTGATCGGTCATGGCGATGACGAAGGCGTCGATGGTGTGGTGGCGATGATCGTCGCGGTTCTTGCGCGCCGGCTCCTCGGACTCGCCGCCATCGACATTATGCCCGCGCAACAGCGTATTCAGCCCCCAGCGCCCGCGCAGCATCGCGGTCAACCTGCCGGGAATGGCACGCACGCGCTGGCGCCCCTCGCCTTTCTCGTCGTAGAGGTTGGCGAGATAGGTGCGAGCGATGCGGGACAGATATTTTGTTTCGTTCAACTGCCGCTCGAGAAAGCCGAACTCGCCTTTGAACCTGTCCATCGCATCGGGCTGAAAGCGCCAGCGCTTGTTGGACGGCAACGCCGCCGCGCGTAGCAGGATGGCGTCGTAATCGTAAGTTCCGCCGGACACATGCCCGAACGCCTCGAACGGCGAGCGGTCTTTCTTTTCCCTGTTCGCCTTGCGCAGCGCCAGAACCTTGTTGGCCATGGAATCGTCGAGCGTTTTGGAGAACGGCAGGATGTGCTCGATCTCGGTGCGCTCGTCGACGGCCATCTCGAACGAAATAGGTTCGCCCGTGAACGGACAGACACTGGCAGACCCGTATTTCTGCTCCTCCCACAGCCGTAGCTTGCGCATGATGTGCGGCGTGGGAACCCCGCCGGCCGCGCGGATGTCTTCCTCGCGCCTGCGATTGGCCATTTCGTTCTCGCGATTGTCCCGCCGCGCCTTGTCTTTCTCCTCCTTGTTCATCTTCAGGTCACGCGCCAGTTCGATGACGATCTGCTCCGGCTTGCCGTAAACCTTGACGAGATCGTTGACGACGCGCCGCACCTGGTTGAGGCCGATATGTACGGTCGGGTTGGCGATGCGGCCGTAGTGCGCGACTTCGTCCGTCACCGGTTGCGCCGGGTCGCCACCGACCACCTGTCGCGTCAGCACGGCGCCGTAATAGGGCAGCTCGGCGAGCGCACGGTCCGGGCGGAAATCAGAATGATGGCCGTATTCCTCGATCTCGGCCACGGCCTCGGAATAGTTCAGGCCCTGATCCTCCATGATCGGCAACAGCTTGGTGATGGCCTTTTCGCTCAGCCGGGCAAAACCGTCCGGCAGCCCGGTGTTGGCAAGTTTTTGCGCTGCCTCTTCCCCCAGCCCCCATTGCTCGCGGGCGATGCGCACGACATCTTCGGGCTTCTCGGTGTCGAGCAGCACGCGGACGATCGCCGTCCGCTCGTCAAACGACTTCCGATGCCAGACTTTGCCGAACAGATCCTTGTGCGCCAGCCGCGCCGAGGTTTCGTCGCCCTTCAGCTTGTCGCGATTTTCGTCGAGCAGATTGACGGTCGCTTCCTGCGGCAGCTTGAGGAGCTTGATCAGCCGGTCGAGTTTCAACTCCTTCTGCGTACGAAGTTCGCTCAACACCTTGTCGCGCTGTTCCAGCGTTAGCGGCAACGCCGGCGCACCGGGTTTTTCCGTGATGCGCAGATTGGCGACCTCCTGCACCATGCGGAATTCCTGCGCGCATGGCAGCGCGCGGGGAGCGCGGCGCTCGCCGTCTTCCAGCAGACACCAGCCGGGATCGACCGGCCTCAGGGGCCGCTGATAAAAGATGATGTCCCTGAGCCCGTCCCACTGTGCATCGCTCAAGGCATGGTGCGGCTGCTGACGTTCGCGGATTTTGTCGAATTCGTCCTCGTACATCGCGCGGCTGGTGTAAAAACCCGCCTCCGGCCGCGCCCGCGCCATGTCGCCCTTGCGCAGCCGCATGAACAGATATTCGCCGAGCGTGCGCGCGCCCCTTTCCTGCATCAGCGCGGCGAGCCTGCCGATGCCCTCCTTGATGACGCCGGCTTCATTGTCCTTGCTGTCGGCCTTGCGGTTGCTCTTGAAGCCGCGGCGCTGGTTGAGGTGGAACAGCGCACGTCCCAGTTCATGTGGCGTCAGCGCGGCATCGAGCGCCTTGGCACGCAGCGCGTAAGGATCGAGAATTTCCAGCCCCTTGCGGCCGGCCTCCTCGGGCGGCATCAGCCCCAGCGCAACCAGCGCCTGCATCAGGTCGTGGCGACGGCCGAGATAGCGGTCGCGCCGCCGCCGCATGCCGCGCGGCACCCGGCGCTGCACGGCCAGCGAAGTGCCGTCTTTCGGGTTGCGGCCATCGGGGAAGATGCGCGGGCCAAAGTTCGTCAGTTCACAGGGGTGGCCGTCGCTATCGAGACGAACGACCGCCCATCCGAGGCTGTTGCTGCCAAGGTCCAGCCCCAGCCGCCAGCGCAGTCTGGCTTCCGCCATTGCCCCTTCCCTTTGGTTTGGCGGCGGCGCGGCAATTCAAGCCGCGTCCTTCCGTTCTGCGATGTCGCGGTTGGCGCACACGCTTCAGAACGAGCTTGCCAAGTTCCATTGTGCATCCTATGGTTGAACTGCGCAAGCGATCGAAACCTGTTTTAGCCGATAGGAAATCGTGCGCCGTAGCGAACGTCCTCCGGGACCAAGCAGCCGTTAACAAGACCTTGGATTTATCCATGGGTCACAAAATCGGAACGCAGGCTCCTCCGTGCGAACGGAAAGCCTGCGTTTCTGTTTTTGGCGACAGCCTGCAGTAGAGTGCGGCGGCGCCACCGATCGCGAGCTGCTGGACAACCCTGATCCCGAGCGAGATCTTGCTCGTCGTCTCGGCGTCGATCGCCTTACCGCCATATCGCGCGCACGTCTGACGGAGGCGATTGCGAGGGCCCGGCAGCATCTCGCAATCCCTCACTGACCCGAGGAACCATGTTTCGTTTCATCCATTCGAGCGACCTGCATCTCGGCAAACGTTTCGGCAATTTCTCAGGCGACCTGCCAAGCCGGCTGCGTGAGGCGCGCCATGCCGTCATCGGCCGGCTTGCCCAGCACGCGCGCGAGCACGGCGCAACCGCGATCCTGCTGGCCGGCGACACGTTCGACACCGAGACGCCGGCGCCCGATGTCCGCCGGCAGGCGCTCGCCGAAATGCAGCGTCACGCGCCGATCCGCTGGGTGATTTTGCCGGGCAACCACGATTCCTTGCAGGCGACGCAGCTGTGGACGACGCTGCGCGCGGAAGCGCCGCCCAACGTCACCCTTGCCGTGGAGCTCAAGCGCGTCCGCTCGGTCAGGGATGCCGCCGAGAAAGAGGCGGCTGCGCTGCGCGAGACCGTCGCCGGCCTGAACGCCGCGATCCATGCACGATCCGACGAGGCCGTGGAAGAGAAATGGCGGGAGACGGCCGAGGCGCTTTCGGCCGCCGCGGCCCGCGTGGCGGCGTTCGAGAAGGAGGTCGCGGTTTTGCAACGGCTGTCGGCGGCGCTGGAGGCCGCCCGGTCGCAGGCCCGCGATCTTTACCTCAAGCCGGTCATCGCCGAACTGACGCCGCTGTTCGGATTGCTGTTCGACGACGTTGCCATCACCTTCGACGACAAGACCCTCCTGCCCCGGTCGATTTCGCGCAACGGCCAGGAGGAGGACGTCGATCGCCTGAGCGGCGGCATGCGCGAGCAACTGTCGGTGCTGACGCGGCTGGCCTTCGCCAGATTGCTGGCCCGCGACGGACGGCCGGCGCCGGTCATCCTCGACGACGCGCTGGTCTATTCCGACGACGACCGTATCGAGAGGATGTTCGACGCGCTGCACCGGCAGTCCCGGGATCAGCAGATCATCGTGTTCTCATGCCGCCAGCGCGCTTTCCAGAAGCTCGGCGGGACCGTTCTCAGGATGACGGACTGGCAGCCGTAGAGGGGCGCGGGTCGTCGATCGCGGTCGTCGAGAATGGCGCTCCCTACGAGAATCGAACTCGTGTTTCAGCCTTGAGAGGGCCGCGTCCTAACCGCTAGACGAAGGGAGCCACACGCCGAGCCAAGGCAATAGCCGCGAAATGCCCGGCCGGCAAGCCCCGCCCACGCCTTCCGCCTCGCCTTCCGCCGCCTCACGGCTCGGCGGCGAACGTCAGCCGCCCGGCGGGCTTCAGCGTGCGCACGTCGAAGGTGCGGATTTCCGTCATGCCGGCGACATCCAGCGTCAACACCAGGCGGTCGCCGGCGACCGCCGTGGAGACGATCCGCGCGGCCTTCGGCAGCGTCGCGGTCGAGGCGCCGGCCGCGGCCGGGCTTTCCTCCGCCTTGAAAAGACGGTAGCCGATCACGGTCAAAATCGCCGCCATGCCGATCCCGGTGGTGAGCGCGGCGATCATCATCATCCGCCGCACCCGTGCAACCAGCCGGGCGGTCTGTTCGGGATTGGGGTCGGGCGCAACGGTATCGGTCATGGCGGACGACAGGCTCCTCAACATCACGGTCGGCGGCGACGAGGGCTCGGCACGGCTCGACCGCGTGCTCGCCGTCCATTGCGGCGCGCTGTCGCGGTCGCGGCTGAAGGCGCTGATCCTCGCAGGGCACGCCAGGGTCGGCGCGGCGACGGTTCGCGATCCCGCTT
>JBDHSY010000063.1:0-10752 GCA_039808405.1 Xanthobacteraceae bacterium | reverse complement strand
ACGGCGGACCGCTGTAATGATGGTGCCGCTCCGCAACGGCGAAATACATCAGGCCCATGCCCATGCCGGGGGCAAACAGCATCGACAGCCACGAGACATAGGGGAAATCAGGATCCGCATCGTCGGGGCCCAGCCGCACGCGGCCGGCGGGGCTGACGGCAAGGAACAGCACCACTGCAAGGAACCCGGCGACAGAAGCGACATAGAACCAGCCGAACCGATCGATCACCCAGGCTTGCGCCTGACGAAAGATCAGATCGGAAGCGCCTGGCGCGACAAGCGCTGCACCAAGGAGTAACAGGGCGATGAGCGTTGCGCCCCAGAAGACGCGAGGGTTCATAACGGTTCTTGGCATCAGCGCTTCTTATACGCAAAGAGCGGAGAACCCAAATGCAGATCGACGCCCCGGCGATCGCGCGAGGATGGTGCGCACCAGCATGCAGCGGGTGATAAGAAGAAGCCCCGGGTCACGCCATTAGCCGTTCTCGTGGAGGACCGAGCACCAAGATTACCGCCGTTTTCCTTCCGGTGGGATGGGCTCGTTGGACTCATCCCCAGTGGCATGGCCAAGAGTGCGAGCCCTCGGAAGCCTGATAGCAAATCTTCGGCGTTGTCGACGGCGGCTTCATCCGCGCACCGGCCCCACCTCGCAACATACTATGCGCTTTCCCACAATGAGGTCCGGCCGGCCGCTGGAGACGGCGAGCTTGCGCCGCCCCCATTTGTTTGGGCCGAGGTGTTCCGTCAGTCGTCGATCTCGGTCTTGATCACCTCGCCGGATACCGGGTGCATGGTGATCTCCAGCCGCTGGCCCTTGGCATCGATGCCCTTGACGTCGTAGCAGCCGTTGTCGCGATCGATTTTGCGGACCGTCAGGCCGTTCGCTTCCGCCTTGGCCGAGATGTCGGCAATGCTCATCCATTGCGACGGCTCGATGGGCCCGCAACGGGGATCGCTGCTGTCGGCCAGGGCCGGGCCTGTGGCGGCCGCGAGGGTTGCCGCGGCAAGAATAGCAAGAATAATACGCATGTGTCTGTCCTTTCGGCTCATAGTCTCTCTGGCCGCCGAAGCGGCAGGACGGGTTTGGCACGATCGTCGTGACGGATCGCTGACGCGGCTTTTCAGCGTTTTGTCATCTTGAGAAAGCGACAAGGCGCGGATGGACCGACGCCGTTTCCTGCTCATTGCTTTCGGGGTGCTTGCCGCGCCGGCATCTGCGCGCGCGGACGATGACGATGACGATCGGAAGGATACCGACCGCGCTCTTCGGGACCGGGCGCGGGGCGCGACCCGGCCGTTGCGGGAGATCATCGAGATCGTCCAGCGCACGGTTCCCGGGCGCATCGTCGAGACCGAATTCAAGTATAAGAAGGGAATCCCGGTCTACGAATTCTATGTTCTCCAGTCCGGAGGGAGACGGCGCGAGGTGAAGGTGGATGGCCGCGATGGCCGGATCATCGAAATTGACGAGGATTGACCATGCGCATCCTCCTTGTTGAGGACGACCGCAGGATTGCCGCGGACGTCGCCACCGCGCTCCGCGCGCATGATTACCTCGTCGACACCGAAAGTAACGGCGAGGACGCCTGGTTCAAGGGCGATACGGAGGATTACGCCGCCATCGTGCTGGATCTCGGACTGCCGGGCATGGACGGCCTGTCCGTCCTGAAACGCTGGCGCCAGGCGGGCCGTCGCACCCCGGTGCTGGTCCTGACCGCGCGCGGTTCCTGGAGCGAGCGTGTCGAGGGCATCGATGCCGGCGCCGACGACTACCTGCCGAAGCCGTTCGAGATGGACGAGTTGCTGGCGCGCTTGCGCGCGGTGCTGCGCCGGAGCGCGGGTCATGCCGACGCCGTGCTTCGCTCCGGCGAAATATCGCTCGACACACGTCAGATGCGCGTGACGCGCCGCGGCGTTCCGGTGACCCTCACGCCGCAGGAGTACCGGCTTGTCCACTATCTGATGCATCATTCCGGCCGGGTCGTTCCCCAGCAAGAGCTGTCGGAGCATCTGCAAGCGGAGCACTTTCAGCGCGAATCGAACGCGGTCGAGGTTCTGGTCGGGCGCGTTCGGCGCAAGCTCGGTGGCGATTTCATCGAAACGCGCCGGGGGTTCGGCTATTGCATTCCCGAGGTTCGGAACCCGTGACTCGCACCGGCGGCTCCATCCGCTTCCGTCTCTTTCTGTTTGCGCTTGTCGGCATCGGGCTGGCGCTGGCGCTGGCGGCCTACGCTCTTACCGGATTGTTCGGCCGTTATCTCGACCGGCGCCTCGTTCAGGAGCTCGACAGCTATATCGGCCAGCTCGCCGGCAATCTGCGGGTCGATCAGCCCGGCGACAAGTTGCGTCTCGCGCTTGAGCCGGCAGATCCCCGGTTTCAGGATCTCTATTCCGGCCTCTACTGGCAGGTCCGCGACGAGACGCGCAACATGTCCTTGCGGTCCCGTTCCCTGTGGGACGCCGAACTGTCGCTTGCTGAAGGTGCGCTGTCGCCGGGGCAAACTCTGACTGGCAACGTCGAGGCGCCGGAGGGCGGGACCTTGAAGCTGCGCGAGACGCGCATCATCCTCTCCGGCGACCGGCCGGTGCGGATCTCGGTCGGGATCAACCGCGCGGAATCGCAGGAACTGGTTTCCGGCTTCGCGTGGGATCTCACGCCCGGCCTTGGCCTTCTCGGATTGGTGCTTCTCGTCGGCGCCTGGATTCAGTCGGGCATCGGGCTGCGCCCGATGTCTCGCATCGGCGCGGAGGTGCAGGCCGTGCGCGACCGGCATCGCAGGCGCCTCGGCGGCGATGTGCCGGATGAAATCAGGCCGCTGGTCGATGAGTTGAACCGCCTGCTCGAACACCAGGAAACGGATATCAAGCGTGCCCAGGATCGTGCGGCCGATCTTGCCCATGGCCTCAAGACCCCGCTCACCGCCCTGGCTTCAGATGTCGCTCGCCTGCGCGATCGCGGCGAGCGGTCGATCGCCGACGACATCGATGCGGTGGCCGCCCGCATGAGGCGGACCGTAGAGCGCGAGCTTGTACGCGTGCGGCAACGCTATCACATGGGCGCCGCGCCGCCGGTGTCGGTCGTCGCTGTCGCCGAGACCATCGCGGGCATCCTGAAGCGGACACCGGCCGGTGAACTCGTCATCATCGATGTGACGGGCGATCCGGCGTTGGCGGCCGCGGTCGATCGCGACGATCTCAACGAGGTGCTGGGAAACCTGATGGAGAATGCCGTGCGCCATGCCGCCACGCGTGTCGAAGTGGTCGTGACGCGGACGCAGCAGGGCGTTTCCATCGAGGTCGGCGACGATGGCGCAGCGGCCATGCCCGACGATCTGTCTCGCCTGACCGAGCGCGGCCGCCGCCACGACGAGAAGGGCGGCTCGGCCGGACTGGGCCTCGCTATTGTCTCCGACATTCTTGCGATCTATGACCGCACCGCTGAGTTCTCGACATCGCGGTTGGGGGGCCTTGGGGTGCGCTTTTGCCTGCCTACAGTATAGTGCCGGCGTGTTCACGGGTACGAGCCGGTGCGACCGGGCGCTGCCGGCTTTGAGGGACTGGCTTGCATATCTGACCGGCCAACTGAGATCGACGCCGTAGTCCTGTACGATGCGGCACCTCTTCGCGCACGAAGGGCATCGGCTTCAAGAACACCTTCGCCGGAAATATCGGCGAGGAAAGTACGGGCGCATGGATTATACGAGCACCAGCCGCATCAAGATCGCGCTTCTCGTCATTGCCCTTGGCGGCCTCATCGTCGGGTTGGGCCTGCGCTTTGCCGGCCACGCGCCGCAGGCCGACATCGCCTGGAGCATCGGCGTCGCGCCAGCGCTGGCGGCGCTGATCGTCGAGATCCTGCGCAGCCTGCGCTACGGCGAGGTCGGACTCGACATCGTTGCGGCCCTGTCGATGTCCGCCGCTCTCGCCTTCGGCGAGACGCTGGCCGCCGCCGTCGTGGCCGTCATGTATTCCGGCGGGCATTTTCTGGAGAGCTATGCCGAGGGTCGCGCCCGGCGTGAGATGCACAGCCTTCTGTCACGCGTGCCGCGCACCGCCATGCGTTATCGCGACGGCGGCCTCGAGGAGGTGCTGCTCGACGACGTGGCGCCGGGCGATCGTCTGTTGATCCGGCAGGGCGACGTGGTGCCGGTGGACGGGACGATGATGTCGGAAACGGCGTTTCTCGACACCTCGGCACTGACCGGCGAATCGCTGCCTGTCCGCCTCGCCCGGGGGGCCGAGGCGATGAGCGGGGCGACCAACAGCGGCGAGGCCTTCGATCTGTTGGCGCGTCGGCGCGCCAGGGAAAGCACCTATGCCGGCATCGTCCGCCTGGTCGAGGGGGCGCAGCGTTCCAAAGCGCCGATGTCGCGGCTGGCCGACCGCTGGTCGCTCGGCTTCCTCGCCATCACCGTCGTGCTCGCGTTCGCCGCGTGGTGGTTCACCGGCGACCCGATCCGGGCTGTCGCGGTTCTGGTGGTGGCCACCCCTTGCCCGCTGATCCTGGCCGTACCGGTGGCGCTGGTGGCGGGGCTATCGCGGGCGGCGCATTTCGGCGTGCTGGTCAAGGGCGCCAAGGTGCTGGAGGCGATGGCCCACATCCGCATCCTGATCCTCGACAAGACCGGGACCCTGACCGATGGCCGCCCGCGGATCGTGTCGATCGAGAGCCATTTCGGCCTGGCGGAGCAGGACATTCTCCGATTTGCCGCAGCGCTCGATCAGGCCTCGAAGCATCCCGTCGCACAGGCAATCGTTGCTGCCGCCAAGGCGCGGGACTTGTCGCTTCCCGCCCCCTCGGACGTGGTGGAGACCCCTGGCGAAGGGGTCTCAGGGACCGTCGAAGGGCACAGGCTCGCGGTCGGCGGCAACAGCTTCGTCGCCCGGCACACCGGGCAGAAGGCCGGCGACCATGCCGCGCTCGCCGCCGGTTCGGTGCAGGTCGCGCTGGCGGTGGATGGCCGGCTCGCAGGCCATCTGGTGATGACGGACCCGCTGCGCGAAGGCACCGCCGCGATGCTGAAGGGGCTGCGCCGCGAGGGCATCTCCCGCATCCTGCTCGCCACCGGCGATCGCGCCGAGGTCGCCGAGCGCGTCGCCGAAGGTCTTGGGCTCGACGGACTGCGGGCGGAGCTAACCCCGGACCAGAAAGTGTTGCTCGTCCTCACCGAGCGGAAGAACGGCCCGGTGATGATGGTGGGCGACGGCGTGAACGACGCCCCGGCGCTTGCCGCTGCCGACGTGGGCGTGGCGATGGGCGCGCGCGGCGCGGCCGCCTCGGCCGAGGCGGCCGATGTCGTGCTGCTCGTCGACCGGCTCGATCGTCTGAAGCCGGGCATCGAGATTGCGCGACGCTCGCGGCGCATCGCCATCGAAAGCGTGGTGGTCGGGATCGGTCTTTCGGTCCTCGGCATGGTTGCTGCCGCGTTTGGCTATCTCACGCCGGTGCAGGGTGCCCTGTTGCAGGAAGTCATCGACGTCGCCGTTATCCTCAATGCATTGCGCGCGCTGCGCATTCGTGCCTGAACCCGTCGACAAGATCGTTGACGCCTCGTGACGATTGCGGCGTTGCTGGTTGAGCTCGATTTTCGTCGAGGATAGGGGTGACCCGCTCTCAATTCGCAACGGTGCTGGCTCTATGCGCCCTGGTGAATGGGACCGAGAATTAGCCCTTGACAAAAATATGTCCACTGTCGACAGTTGGCGTTATATCTGGGGAGAGCGGACATGTTGGACAGAAGAGCGTTGCTGGTTTCGAGCGCAACTGCCCTGTTGGCGGGTGCTTCGCAAAGTGCGTGGGGACAGGGAGCGGAGGAGGCGAAGATCGGCGTCCTGTATCCGTTCACCGGGTCGGGCGCGCAGGTAGGGCTGGAAGCGCGCTACGCGCTTGAAGTCGCCGCCGACATTATCAACGAAGCGCACGACGTCGATCTGCCTCTTGCCAAGGGAAAAGGGCTGCCGGCTCTCGGCGGTGCCAAGGTCAATCTGATCTTCGCCGATCATCAGGCTGACCCCCAGAAAGGTCGCTCAGAAGCCGAGCGGCTCATCACTCAGGATCGCGTCTGCGCGTTGCTCGGCACGTACTACAGCTCCGTCGCAGCTGTTGTGTCCCAGGTGGCTGAGCGGTATCAGGTTCCATTTGTCGCGGCCGAGTCGTCGTCGCCCTCATTGCATACGAAGGGTCTGAAGTACTTCTTCCGTCCGGGCCCGCACGACGAAATGTACTCGATCGCGATGTTCGATTTCATCAAGGATCTAAAGAAAAAATATCCGGATTCAGCAAAACGATCGCGCTGTTCTACGAAGATACGTTGTTCGGTAACGATACCGGCCGCGTACAGAAGCGGCTTGCCCAGGAACAGAACGTGGAGATCGTCGCCGACGTCAAGTATCGGGCAAACTCTCCGTCGTTGAGCACGGAGGTTCAACTTCTGAAATCCAAGGACCCCGACATCATTCTGGCGACCTCCTATACGACCGATGCGATCCTGTTCGTGCGAACCATGCGCGAACTTGGCTTCAAGCCGCGCGGGCTGATCAGCCAGAACGGTGGCTTCATCGAGCCGGCATTCCTGAGTGCCGTCGGCAATCAGGCCGATGGCATCATCAGCCGCGCGAGCTTTGTTCTCGATCTGGCTTCGAAGCGGCCGTCGCTCGAGTACGTAAATGGGCTGTTCAAGAAGCGGGCCGGGAAAGATCTCAACGACAATACGGCTCGCGAGTTCATGGCGCTGATTATCCTTGCAGATGCGATCAACCGCGCCGCGAGCAACAAGGGTCCAGCCATTGAAGCGGCGCTGCGTGCCACGAAAATCCCCGGCACCTCGACGATCATGCCCTGGGACGAGGTATCGTTCGGCGCCGACGGCCAGAACAGTTCGATCCGTCCGGTCATGATGCAGTACGGGTCCGGCGAATACCGGACCGTCTGGCCGGACAGCCTTGCGACGCGGAAGCTGCATTGGCCGCTCGGCTGATGCCGTAGCCCGGAGTCGTTGCTATGATTCCAGGCGACTAAAGAAGGTGTCGCCCGTGCTGTGTGCGGGCGACAGTTCAAGTTGCCTTTAGGGGAGGGCGCTGATGGCGCTTGAAGTGATCGCTCAGATTCTCGTCAGCGGTCTGCTCATGGGGTTGATTTATGCATTGATGGCGTCCGGCCTGGCGCTCATTTTCGGTCTTATGGACGTCGTCAATTTTGCGCATGGGGAATTCCTCATGATCGCAATGTACCTGATGTTCGGGCTGGTCGTCGTAACCGGCTTCGACCCGCTGCTATTGTGGCCTCTGGTGGTATGCTCGCTGTTTCTCATCGGGGCGGGCGTATATCTCGGCATCGTGCGGTATGCACTCCGGGTACAGACCAACCGAGGCATGGTGCAGGTCTTTACGACCTTCGGCCTCGGGCTGATCCTGGTCGGTCTGGCCCAGTCGCTGCTGTCACCCGACTATCGCAGCATCGGTGATAGCTGGATCGGCGGGAAAACGGTCTCGTTGCTCGGCATTTATCTGCCGCTTCCGCAACTCGTCGGTGGCTTGGCTTCCCTTCTGACGTTCGTGCTGATCTGGTTTCTGATCAACAGGACGGATTTTGGGAAAGCGCTCGAGGCGACGCGTGAAGACGCCGGAGCGGTGTCCCTGGTCGGCATCGATAAGGATCTCGTCTTCACGTTCGGTTGGGGCGTCGGCGCGGCGCTGGTAGGGCTGGCTGGCTCCATCATCGCGATCTTCTTCTACGTGTATCCGAGCGTCGGCAGTTCGTTCATCTTGACGGCATTCGTCGTGGTCGCCCTGGGCGGCTTCGGGAGTGTCTATGGCGCGCTTGCGGCCGGAGTGATCGTCGGGCTCGTGGAAGCGGGAACGGCTGCGTTCCTGTCGCCCGCACTCAAATCGCTCGGCGTCTTCGCCATATATCTGCTCGTCGTTATGTTCAGACCGCGCGGCCTTTTCGGGTCGATGTGATTGGGGTGCCTTGAATTGAGCAATCCATCCTCGTTTGCCGATACTAACGTTGCCGAGGAACGCAATCGGCGCGCCCGACAGGTGGCCACTGCCCTGATTGTCGCTGCAATAACCGGAATGATCCCGCTTGTTGTGAGCGACGTCTACACAATGAACGTGTTGATCCTGACCCTGATGTATGTCGCGTTGTCGCAAAGCTGGAATATTCTGGGTGGATATTGCGGCCAGATATCGCTGGGTCACGCGGTCTATTTCGGAATAGGCGCATATGTCACCACGGTAGCGCTTCTGGTGGTTGGTATCCTGCCATGGTTCGGCATGTTGGCAGGAGGCATCACTGCCGCCGTCATCGCGCTTTTCCTCGGTTACTTCTGCTTTCGTCTCGGCGGGCATTACTATACGATTGCGACGATTGTGATCGCTGAGGCTGCGCTTCTCATATTTCTGAACTGGGATTTTGTCGGGGCAGCGCTCGGTCTACAGATTTCCTACACCGGCGACAGCTGGGCGACGTTACAGTTCGGGCAAAGCAAACTGCCGTATTTCTACCTTGCGCTGGGCTTTTCGCTTATCACTTGGCTGATCGCATGGACCATCGAAGGTAGCCGCTGGGGCTACTGGTGGCGGGCGGTCAAGGATGATGCCGAGGCAGCCGAAAGCCTGGGGGTCAATATCTTCAGTTCGAAGATGGCCGCGTCGGGGATATCCGCGTTTCTTACCGCCGTCAGCGGCGGCTTCTACGCCCTGTTCGTCTCCTATATCGAGCCGCAAAGCGTTCTCGGGTTTCAGATTTCGCTTTTGATCGCATTGCCAGCGGTTCTTGGTGGCGTCGGCACTCTGTGGGGGCCAGCGGTTGGTGCGGGCATCCTGATTCCCGTAGGAGAGCTGACGCGCAGCTATATCGGCGGTTCCGGCAGTGGCGCTCATCTCGTGATCTACGGCACGCTGATTGTGATCGTTTCTCTCCTGCGGCCGGAAGGGTTGACCAGCATGCTGTCGCTGGGGAAGCGATCCGGAGGGGTGGTCCGATGACAAAGGCTGCTCTTTTAAAGGCGGAAGGGATTACCAAGTTTTTCGGAGCGCTCAAGGCCAACAATAATGTTTCCCTCGAGGTCCAGGAGGGAGAGATCGTCGGATTGATTGGGCCAAACGGTGCCGGCAAGTCGACCTTCTTTAACATCATCGCCGGGGCATTTCCGCCGACCTCCGGAACGATCGCGTTCCAGGGGGATGACATCACCACGCTTGGCCCGGCTGTGCGTTGCGCGCGCGGTATCGCCCGCACTTTTCAGGTCGTGCGCAGCTTCGATTCAATGAATGTCGTCGACAATGTCATCGTCGGCTCGCTGTTGCGTACGCTGAAACCGAAGGAGGCACGTCGCGCGGCCTGCGAGGTCCTGGAGTTCGTCGAGCTCGATGCGCGGGCTGGCACACGCGCGGGCGACCTGACTTCACCAGAGAAGCGACGGCTCGAACTGGCGCGTGCGCTTGCGACCGCGCCGAAACTTCTGTTGCTCGATGAAGTGATGGCCGGCCTCACGCCAACCGAGGCTCAGCGCGGTGTCGAGTTGATCAGGCGGATCCGTATCTCGGGGGTTACCATCATCATGGTCGAGCATGTGATGGAGATCGTGATGCCGCTCGTTGATCGTGCGGTCGTTCTCGATCTGGGCGAGCTTATCGCGGCTGGCTCGCCACAGCACGTCATCAATGATCCGAAGGTGATCACGGCATATCTTGGAGACCGCAAGCATGCTTGAGGTTTCCAATCTGACGACGGCCTATCAGGGACTGATCGCGATATCGGGCGTCTCTTTCCGTGTGGGCGAGGGCGAGATCGTTACGATCGCCGGCGCAAACGGGGCAGGGAAATCGACCTTGCTGAAGACCATCTCCGGAATGGAGCGCCCGCGGGAAGGCACCGTCACTTTTCGCGGTGAGGTGATCGTAGGCGAGAAAGCCCACCGAATCACTGCGCGCGGAATCGCTTTCGTACCTGAGAACCGACGACTTTTCCCGCGGCTCTCGGTGCGGACGAATCTCGAGCTCGGCAGTTTTCTGTTCCGTAAAGAGGCAGATCGAAACGCGCCGTTGGAGAGGGTTTTCACCCTGTTTCCCGTTTTGCGTTCCCGTCTCGATCAACTGGCCGGCACGCTGTCGGGCGGCGAGCAGCAGATGCTGGCGATCGGGCGTGCATTAATGACGCGTCCTGCCCTACTGATGCTCGACGAGCCATCTCAGGGCATTATGCCAAAGTTGGTGGATCAGATTTTTGAAGCCGTTAAGGCGATACGTGAGACGGGAGTTACGATACTCCTGGTCGAGCAGCGGCTAGCTGAAAGCTTGAGCATCGCAGATCATGCCGTGGTCCTTCAAACCGGTAAGGTCGTTCTTGAAGGAGATGCCGCGACGGTCAGGAATCATCCCGATATCCAGAAGGCCTATCTCGGGGGATGAGGTCTGGTGGAACGTCGCTCAAGAGGTTTTGCGCTTGCGCTGCGAGGGAGGAGTGCTCGACGAGGTATCCAGCGATGACAAGATATGAGCTTCGATCAGCGTGCGCGCCTTGCCAGCATCGCCTTTCTTGATCGCCTCGAGGACCGGCTCGTGCTCGTCGGCGGCGTCAACAAGGTTTTCGTAGTAGGAGTTGTCGATGGTGAGTGCCATTCTGATCTGGGCGTTGAGCATGTCGCTCACTTTCACCACATAAGGGTTGCCCGAAAGCTCGCAAAGGATGCGGTGAAATTCCAGCTCGGCACCGACGAACTTGTCGAGTTCCTTTTTGCGGGCGTG
>JBDHSY010000062.1:0-10759 GCA_039808405.1 Xanthobacteraceae bacterium | reverse complement strand
GCGACCGCCCCGTCGGCGCGCACGAACACCCGCTGCTCGCGGTCGCTGGCGGTCTCGCGGTCGAGGATCGCCTGCAGCGCCTCGCGCGGCACCGCCTCATCGCCGAGCGCCAGGCTGAGATCCGATTTCAGGGTGAGGAACACCGGCTTGTCGGGGCGCGGCTGCGGCACGGCGTTCGAGACCGGCAGATCGACCGCGACATCGACGGTGGACAGCGGCGCCGCCACCATGAAGATGATGAGCAGCACCAGCATCACGTCGATGAACGGCGTGACGTTGATCTCGCTGAGCTCGTCGATGCCGCCGTCCTGCGGGTTCTTGAGCGATACGGCCATGGCGCATCACTCCGCGGCAGAACGGCCGCGCTCCAGCGGCACCACGGAGGAGACCAGTCCCCGCTCCTGTCGTTCCAGGTCGCGCGAGACGTGCTGGATGATCTCGCCGGAGGCGTCCGACAGCAGCGCCCGGTAGCTCGCAAGCGCGCGGGCGAACACGTTGTAGATGATGACGGCCGGAATCGCCGCCACCAACCCGAGCGCGGTCGCCAGCAGCGCCTCGGCGATGCCGGGAGCGACGACCGCAAGGTTGGTGGTCTTCGACTGCGAGATGCCGATGAACGAGTTCATGATGCCCCACACCGTGCCGAACAGTCCGACGAACGGCGCGGTGGCGCCGATGGTGGCGAGCAATCCGGTGCCGCGGGCGATGTCGCGGCCGGCCTTGGCCTCGATGCGCGACAGCGCGATGGCGAGCCGCTCCTTGACGCCCTCGGCCGACAGGTCCGGCGAACGCTTCAGTTCCCGCTCGGCCGCGGCCATCAGGTCGGCCACCGTGCCCTTCGCGGTCCAGCCGCCCGCGATGGCGGCGCGCGCCGCCGCCAGGCTGTCGGCACGGGTCAGCTTGCGCACCGAGCTTTGCGCCCGCCGCCGCGCCGCCGCCAGTTCCACGCCCTTGGCGAACCAGATGGTCCACGTCACCAGCGAGGCGAACGCCAGCCCGATCATCACCGCCTTCACGACGATGTCGGCCTGCATGAACATGCCCCACGGCGACAGGTCGTGCGGCAGCGCAGACGCCGAGACCGACGCAGACGGAGCGGGCGACGCCGAGGAAGACGGAGCGGGAGACGGAGGCACGGCCGCATCCTGCGCGACGGCACCGGGCGCAGACGGCGCAGCCCCGTCCGAAACGGACGGCGACGAGGCGATGCCGGCCGACGGCGGATCGCCCGGCACGGCCGGGGTCGCGGGAACAGCCGGAACCGTAGCGGGCGCGGTGCGGGCAGCCTCCGGGGCGACCTGCGCCACCGCGGGACCATTGCCGGCGCCGGCAAGCATCAGGACGGCAACGATCAACCGTGGAATTCTCTGCATCGACTTCTCTCTCCCGACCTGCCACGCCATCGGCCACCGGCGCCCGCCGTGCCGGACCGATGCAAGCGCCGCGACCATGGCGACAATGGGCAAGCAGGCGCCGCGACCGGGGCCCCTGCTCCGCGCGGCGCGCTGGCCCGCGCCACACGATCGCTGACCGGAGCTTGTAACCACATCGGGCCGCCTTGATTTTAGAAAGTCTCTGAATTTGCGCCGGATAATACCGGCACGCGGCCGCCCGCAGCTCCGGCCGCGCAATGTCGGCCGGGGCTCGCGCTCAGAGCCCGAGCGCCGCCCTGGTCTGGCGCAGGCTGTCCTGATGCGGCGAGTACATGCGGCCGCCGATCACGCCGCCATCGACGACGATATCGGTGCCGTTGACGAAGGTCGAACGGTCCGAGGCGAGCCACACCACGCATTGCGCGATGTCGTCGGGAACGCCGGCGCGCGGGATCGGCTGTGCCTTGGCAGAGCGCTCCTTCATCGTCTCGGTGACCGCATCGGCACGATCCGGCGCCATGCCGAGCGCCTTGGCGACGATGCCGGTGGCGATGGCGCCGGGCGAGACCGAGTTGACCCGCACGTTGTGCTCGCCGAGCTCCATCGCGGCGCAGCGCGAGAGATGATTCACCGCCGCCTTGGCGGCGCTGTAGATCATCGAACTGGAGTAGCCGGCGAGATGAGCGGCGATCGAGCCGTTGTTGACGATGCTGCCGGCGCGCGCCTTCATCATCACCGGCGCGACGTGCTTCATGCCGAGCATGACCGAGCGCACCAGCAGCGCCATCGCCGCGTCGAAACCCTCGACCGGAATGCCGGTGATGCTGCCGGTCGGCGCCGGCCCGCCGGCATTGTTGAACAGGCAGTCGATGCGGCCGAAAGCCTTAAGCGTGGTCGCGACCACTTTGATCCAGTCGGCCTCCAGCGTGGCGTCGGCCGGAACGAACAGCACCGCCTGGCCGAGCCGAGCCGCCAGCGCCTCGCCTGCCGCCCGGCGCCGGCCGGTGAACACCACGCGCGCGCCCTCCTCGACGAAGGCTTCGACGGTGCGCGCGCCGATGCCGCTGGTGGCGCCGGTGATGAGGCCGACCTTGTCCGAAAGCAGCGCCATATCGTTCCTCCCGCCGGGCCGCGCGGCGGTTCTTCGCCGCGCCCGCTGGCGCGGCATCCTGCGCGAGAACAGGGGCACGGACAACAGCACCGGCGGCAAGGCCGTTGCTCCGCCCGGGTGGCGCCGGCTTGAGGTCGGACGCCGGCTCGGCTATCAGGACCGCCAATCAAGATCCCCGAACGCAAGGCTCCGGCCGCGCGGCGATGGCCCGCATTTCCCGGCTCCGGCCTTCGTCGTGCTTCGGCCGCCGCATGACCCTGTTCGCATCGCCGCTCGCCCGGCGGACCGCCGTCGTCGTTCTCGCGCTCGTCGCGCTGCGGCTCGTCGCAGCGGCGCTGACGCCGCTCGCCTTCGACGAAGCCTATTACTGGATGTGGTCGCAGCATCTCGCCGGCGGCTATTACGACCACCCGCCGATGGTGGCGCTCACGATCCGCGCCGGCACGCTGATCGCCGGCGACAGCGAGTTCGGCGTGCGGCTCGTCTCCATCCTGCTCGCGCTGCCGATGAGTTTCGCGGTCTATCGCGCAACGGAGATCCTGTTCGGGTCGGCGCGCGCCGCAGCCACGGCCGCAATCCTCTTGAACGTCACGCTGGTGGTCGCGGTCGGCACCATCGTCGTGACGCCGGATGCGCCCCTGCTGGTCGCCTCCGCCTTCGTGCTGCTGTGTCTCGCAAAAGTCCTCAGCGAGGGGCGCGGCGTGTGGTGGCTCGCGGTCGGCGCCGCCGTCGGCGCGGCGCTGCTGTCGAAATACACCGCGCTGTTTTTCGGCGTCACGATCCTGATGTGGCTCCTCGCCGTGCCGACCCTGCGGCGCTGGCTCGTCTCGCCCTGGCCCTATCTCGGCTTCCTCGTGACCTGCGCGACGATCGCGCCGGTGGTCGCGTGGAACGCCGAGCACGGCTGGGTGTCGTTCGCCAAACAGTTCGGCCGGGCCAGATTCGACGGTCTGACGCTGCGCTTCGTCGGCGAACTGATCCCGGCGCAGATCGCGTTCGCCACGCCGCCGGTATTCCTGCTCGGCGCGATGGGGCTGGCCGCGCTGCTGACGCGGCGCGGCGGCCCGCGGCCGGCGCGGCTTCTGATCGGCCTCACCGTGTGGCCGATCCTGATCTATTTCGGGGTGCACTCGCTGCACAGCCATATCGAGGCCAACTGGCTGGCCCCGGTCTATCCCGCCTTCGCCGTCGCCGCCGCGGTCGCGGCCCACGAGGTGGCGTGGTCGCCCAACTGGCGGCGCGCCGCCGATCTCAGCCGCCGCTTCGCCCTGCCGGTCGGCGTCGTCATGCTGGTCGCGCTGATCGTG
This sequence comes from Xanthobacteraceae bacterium, assembly GCA_039808405.1. GTDB lineage: Bacteria > Pseudomonadota > Alphaproteobacteria > Rhizobiales > Xanthobacteraceae > PRO6. The sequence goes on along the minus strand of JBDHSY010000062.1, from coordinate 6,968 downwards.
CAGGCCAACACCGGCTGGCTCAACGGCAACCGGCGCGACCCGACGCTGCGCAGCATCGGCGTCGGCTGGCCCGACGTCGCGCGCGAGATCGAGGCGGCCCGCGTGCGCGGCGGCGCGACGTGCGTGCTCGCGCCCGACTACGGCACCACGGCATGGCTTGCGTTCTACCTGCCGCGCGGCACCTGCGTGCGGCAGGCGTTCGAACCGATCCGCTGGGTCAACATGCCGGCGCCCGATACGGCCGCCCTCGGCGCCACCAGCCTGTTCGTCGACAGCGAAGGCATCGCCCGCGGGCTGGCGTCACGCTGCTCGGCGCAGCAGCCCGTCGGCGAGGCCGTACGCCGGCGCGGCCGGCTCGTGATCGAGCGCTATGCGCTGGTCGCGATGCAGTGCCCGCTGGCGCAGGTGCTCGGGCTGCCGGTGCCGAAGCAATAAGCGAAAGAAAGACGGTGAGCGAACCGCGTCAGCGCGGCGCGCGCTTGGCGAGGATGCGCTGCAGGGTGCGGCGATGCATGTTGAGCCGCCGCGCCGTCTCCGAGACGTTGCGGTTGCACATCTCGTAGATGCGCTGGATATGCTCCCAGCGCACGCGATCGGCCGACATCGGGTTCTGCGGCGGCTCCGACTTGGCGGTGCCGCTGGCGAGCAGGGCCGCCACCACGTCGTCGGCATCGGCCGGCTTGGCGAGGTAATCGACCGCGCCCATCTTCACCGCGGTCACGGCGGTGGCGATATTGCCGTAACCGGTCAGCACGATGGCGCGCGCCTCCGGCCGCTGCCGCTTGAGGGCGGAAACCACGTCGAGGCCGTTGCCGTCGCCGAGCCGCAGATCGACCACGGCGAAGGCCGGCGCCGCCTCGCCGATGCGGGCGAGGCCGTCGGCCACGCTGTCGCACGCCGTCACCTGAAAGCCGCGGCTCTCCATCGCCCGCGACAGCCGTTCGAGAAACGGCTTGTCGTCCTCGACGATCAACAGCGAACGGTCGGCTTCGGCGGGCACTTCGGTGGCGGGTGTTGCGCTCATGAACCCTCTGGCGATTGCGGTCGGCGATTGTGTCCGTTTCTTGATATGGAACGGTACTTCAATCCTGCCAAGATGGCGGGGCCGCGACGAAACGTCCTTTGCCGTCACGATGCCGTCAACACCGCCTCGCTCTCGAACGTCGCGCGCGGCCAGGCGATCCGCACCACCGCGCCGTGATCGGGAAACGGCCGATTGGCGAAGGTCACCCGCGCCCCGGTGCGCGCCAGCAGCGTCTGCGCGATGAACACGCCGAGCCCGAGCCCGGCACGGGTGCCGTCACGGGCGCCGGGGCCGTCGTCGGCGGGCCGGCGCCGGCTGAGATAAGGCTTGCCGATCCGCTTGAGCACATCCGGGGCGATGCCGGGGCCGTCGTCGGAGACGATCAGCTCGATCACCTCCTCGTTCCACCAGGCGCTGACGTTGACCTGCGCGCGGGCGAAATCCACCGCATTCTCAAGGATATTGCCGATGCCATAGAGGATCGCCGGGTTGCGCATGCCGACCGGCTCGGGGCTGCCGTTGGCCGCCGCGACGCGGATGTCGATGGCGACCCCGAAATCGCGGTGCGGCGCCACCACCTCCTCGATCAGGGTTGACAGCGGCATGCGGTCGAACGGCGCGCCGCTCGACGACAACTGGGTGATCTTGGCGAGGATGTCGCGGCAGCGCTGCGCCTGCTCGCGCAGGGTGGCGAGATCGGCCGCCATCGGGCTGTCGGGCGCCACGCCGCGTTCGAGTTCGCGCGAGATCAGGAAGATGGTGGAGAGCGGCGTGCCGAGTTCGTGGGCGGCGGCGGCGGCGAGACCGTCGAGCTGGGTCAGATGCTGCTCGCGCGTCAGCACCAGTTCGGTCGCCGCCAGCGCGTCCGACAGTTTGCGCGCTTCCTCGGTGACCTGGAAGGCATAGAGGCTGGTGACGCCGATCGCCAGCACGATCGACAGCCATACCCCGAACAGATAGATGAGCGGCAGCACCAGCGGGGTGTCCGGTTCCCATGGCAGCGGCAGGTGGACGAAGCCGACCAGCGTCGCGCACGCGGCCGCGAACACCCCGAGCGCGATGGTCAGGCGGGTCGGCAGCGCCGTCGCCGAGATCAGCACCGGAACCAGAAACATGAACGAGAACGGATTGGTGAGCCCGCCGGTCAGGAACAGCAGAACCGCGAGCTCGGCGACATTGAGCGCGAGCAGCGCCGCCGCCGCCAGTGGCGTCAGGCGATACATCGGCCCGAACACCAGTTGCAGCGTCAGGTTGAGAACCGCCGAACAGCCGACGATGGCGATGCACGGCATCACCGGGAGCTCGAATTCGAGCCCCCGCACCACGACGATGATCGCCACGAACTGCCCGAGCGCCGCCAGCCACCGCAGCCGCAAAATGGTGTCGAGCAGGACGTAACGGCGCGGATCGCGGAAATCGGACAACGCAAGGTCGCTCATGGGGATTGGGTTGTAGAGCAAGTTCGCGCGATATTGAAACGTCGCGCGCCGGCCGGCCCTTGCTCCCGGCCGCGCAATGCCGCATGGAACGCCGCCATGACCAGCGCCGAACGCTCCGCCGCCACGCTGCCCCGCGCCCTCCCCGCCGACGCGGCGGTCGCCGTCGACCGGCTCGTCAAGATCTACAAGACCGTCCCGGCCGTGGACGGCATTTCGTTCCACATCGCGCGCGGCTCGACCACCGGCCTGCTGGGGGGCAACGGCGCCGGCAAGACCACCACCATCGCCATGATCATGGGGCTGGTGCTGCCGACCGCGGGGCGCGTCAGCATCTTCGGCCTGCCGATGCCGGCGGAACGCGCCCGCGTGCTGGCCCGGATGAATTTCGAAAGCCCCTATGTCGATATGCCGATGCGGCTCACGGTGCGACAGAACCTCACCGTGTTCGGCCGGCTTTACGGCGTCGCGAATTTGCAGGAGCGCATCGCCAAGCTGGCCTCCGACCTCGACCTCGGCGATTTCCTCGACCGCGCCAGCGGAAAACTCTCGGCCGGGCAGAAGACCCGCGTCGCGCTCGCCAAGGCGCTGATCAACGAGCCTGACCTTCTGCTGCTCGACGAGCCGACCGCGTCGCTCGATCCCGACGCCGCCGACTGGATCCGCAGCCACCTCGAGGCCTACCGCCAGCGCCGCGCCGCCACCATCCTGCTCGCCTCGCACAACATGGCCGAGGTCGAGCGGCTGTGCGACCGCGTCATCATCATGAAGCGCGGCCGCATCGCCGACGACGACACGCCGGACGCCATTCTGGCCCGCTACAACCGCGCCAACCTCGAAGAGGTGTTCCTCGACGTCGCGCGCGGCCGCAGCCGCACGGGGACGCCATGAGCGACGACCGCGCCTTGAACGATCGCACGTTGCCTCCCCGCAGCTGGGGCATCTCGCTCGCCCGCATCAACGCGATGGTGCTGCGCTACACCTACCTGCTCAAGTCGTCGTGGCCGCGGCTGCTCGAACTGGTGTACTGGCCGGCCCTGCAACTGATCACCTGGGGCTTTCTGCAAACCTACATCGCCGACAATGCCGGCTTCTTCGCGCGCGCCGGCGGCGCCTTTCTCGGCGCGGTGATCCTGTGGGACATCCTGTTTCGCGGCCAGCTCGGCTTTTCGATCTCGTTCCTCGAGGAGATGTGGGCGCGCAACGTCGGCAACCTGATGATGAGCCCGCTGAAGCCGATCGAGTTTTTGCTCGCGCTGATGGTCATGAGCGTGATCCGGCTCGCCATCGGCGTCGTGCCGATGACGCTGATGGCGCTGGCATTCTTCGACTTCAACCTGTACGCTATCGGGCTGCCGCTGATCGCGTTCTTCTGCAACCTGATCTTCACGAGCTGGGCGATGGGGATCCTCGTCTCGGGGCTGGTGCTGCGCCATGGCCTCGGCGCCGAGAGCCTGGCCTGGACGCTGATGTTCCTGCTGATGCCGCTGACCTGCGTCTATTATCCGGTGGCCGTGCTGCCGCACTGGCTGCAACTCGCCGCCTGGGCGCTGCCGCCGACCTACGTGTTCGAGGGCATGCGGGCGCTGCTCGCCGACGGCGTGTTCCGCGCCGACCTGATGGCGCAGGCGCTGGCCCTCAACGCGGTCTATTTCGCCGCCGCGTGCCTGGCCTTTTTCGCCCTGCTCGACAGCGCCCGACGGCACGGCGCCCTGATCCAGAGCGGCGAATAAGCGGCCGGTTCCGGCCGGTTCCACCACGGAACCGGTGTGGCGGGCGGGTCACGCCGCCGTCATTCCATCGCGAAACTCCCCTTCGGGCGCATTGACGCCTCTCGCCGCTGTGATCACTATGCTGCGATGCGGCGAGCGTAGGCTGGAGGAAATCCCCATATTTGTTCTCCGGATCATGCGTTTACTGGAATGGAACTGTTTGCGGCGACGATTCGCGGCAGGCTGACTAACCGAGATGGAGACGTCGATGCCGATTGGAGAGTTTGGCCGCCCGCCGGATTTGCCGGTGGAAAACAGCCCGGTCCTGACCACGCCGATGTACTGGATGTACGAGATGGCGCAGGCGTCGCTGAACCCGGCCCGCGCCGTCGCCGACGCCACCCGGCTGTTGTACCGCAATCCCCTCAACCCGATGTCGCGCACCCAGATCGGCAAGTCGATCGCCGCCGGCTGCGAGGTGTTCGAGCGCACCACGCGCCGCTACGCCAAACCCGAATGGGGCCTCGACGAGACCGTGGTCGACGGCCTGCGCGTGCCGGTATCGATCCGCACCGTGTGGGAAAAGCCGTTCTGCCGGCTGCTCTATTTCGACCGCCTGATCGCCCGCCCGCAGCGCCGGCCGGCGCCGCGCGTGTTGATCGTGGCGCCGATGTCCGGCCACTACGCGACGCTGCTGCGCGGCACCGTCGAAGCCTTCCTGCCGACCCATGACGTCTACATCACCGACTGGGCCGACGCCCGCATGGTGCCGCTCGCCGAAGGCCGCTTCGATCTCGACGACTACGTCGACTATGTGATCGACATGCTGCACATGCTGGGCGGCGACGTCCACGTGGTGGCGGTGTGCCAGCCGGCGGTGCCGGTGCTGGTCGCGGTCTCGGTGATGGAAGCCGCCGGCGACCCCAACGTGCCGCTGTCGATGACGCTGATGGGCGGGCCGATCGACACCCGGCGCAACCCCACCACGGTCAACAATCTGGCCGCGGAGAAGGGTCTCGACTGGTTCCGCAATAACGTCATCACCAAGGTGCCGTTCCCGCATCCCGGCATGATGCGCGACGTCTATCCGGGCTTCCTGCAGCTGCACGGCTTCATCAGCATGAACCTCGACCGCCACATGGACGCCCACCGGCGGCTGTTCGAGAACCTCGTCAAGGGCGACGGCGACCTGGTGGACAAGCATCGCGACTTCTACGACGAATACCTCGCGGTGATGGACTTAACCGCCGAATACTATCTTCAGACCGTCGATCAGGTGTTCGTCCGCCACGCGCTGCCGAAGGGCGAGATGACACACCGCGGCAAGCTGGTCGAGCCGGCCAAGATCAGCCGCGTCGCGCTGATGACCGTCGAGGGCGAGAACGACGATATCTCCGGCCTCGGCCAGACCGAGGCGACGCATGCCCTGTGTCCGCGCATTCCCGACGACCGCCGCGTCCACTACGTGCAGCCGGGCGTCGGCCACTACGGCGTGTTCAACGGCTCGCGCTTCAAGGCGGAGATCGTGCCGCGTATCTGCGACTTCATGAGCAACTCCGGCGAGGGACGGCGCCGGGCCACGCTCGCGGCCGGCTGAGCCGGCCGAAACGCGAAAAGTCCCGATCTGTCCGGGCTTTCCGCCGGTCGCAGGGCGTGACGGGACGGCCGTTTGTTACGGCCCAGATAAGTCATTGATATAGCTTTCTATTTTACCCATCACGAATGTGTTACTGAACGATTCAAAATTCACTTCTTCTGTTGCCGATTTTGCGTAAAAATGAATCTTTGTAGCGGTCTTTAGGCTACATGGTCTAGCGGGTCCTCGGGACACGGCCCCTACATGATGGGCAAATGATTTGTTTTTGCGCGGCGCGCTTCCCGTGGCTGCGGATGTGGCAGAATCCGGGCGACGTTTCGTCTTCCGGACTCACCGACATGGCCTTTCGTGCACTCCTTTATCGGCGGCCGAGCGAGCCGCGCGCGCTGGCGATCACATTCGGCTCGCAGATCTATTCGATCCGCCTGCGCCGGCATCGCCGCGCGCGGCGTTACACCTTGCGCATCCATCCGAGCGAGCGCGAGGCGATCCTCACCATGCCGCCGCGCGGCACGCTGCGTGAAGCGCGCGAGTTCGCCGAGCGCCATGGCGCATGGATCGCCGCGCGGCTCGGGCGGCTGCCAAAGGCGGCGCCGTTCGCGCCGGGCGTCACGGTGCCGCTGCGCGGCGTCACGCACCGCATCGTGCATCGCGACGGGCGCGGCACGGTGTGGACGGAAACCCGCGACAGCGGCGAGCGCATCCTGTGCGTCGCCGGCGGCATCGAGCACATCGAGCGCCGGCTGCACGACTTCCTCAAGCGCGAGGCGCGCCACCACCTGACCAAGGCGTCGCACGCCTATGCCGAGACGCTCGGCGTCAAGGTCACCCGCATCACCATCCGCGACCAGTCGAGCCGCTGGGGCTCGTGCACCTCGGCGGGATCGCTGTCGTTCTCGTGGCGGCTGATCCTGGCCCCGCCCTACGTGCTCGACTATCTCGCCGCGCACGAGGTCGCCCACCTCGTCGAGATGAACCACTCGCCGCGGTTCTGGCGGGTGGTGGCGCGCATCTGTCCGCAGATGGAACGCGCCAAGGCGTGGATCGACACCTACGGCAACGACCTGCACCGCTACGGCGTGCGCGACTGAGCGAGGCGTTTTCGAGCGAAGCGGAAAGGCTCTAGGCTCTGTACTCATAAAGGGATTGAGAAGCGAGAGTGGTCGTGATTCAAGGTCTTGGGGGAGGACCTTGGACAT
>JBDHSY010000061.1:0-10787 GCA_039808405.1 Xanthobacteraceae bacterium | reverse complement strand
CCGGGAAAGGTGCCACCCGCCGCAGGCCGGAATCGGGATCGGCGATGGCGCAGGGCAGCGCCGCAAGCCCGATCCCCACCCGCGCCGCCGCGATCGCTGCCGTGATCGAATTGGTGCGAAATTGCGGGCGCAGGCCGGGCAGCCATTCGGCCAGCACCTGCCGCAAGGGCGCATGGGCGCTGCCAAAGCCGATCCAGTCATGGCTTGCTAGGTCCTCACCGATCCCCTCGCGATGGCACGCTGCCGCGCAATAGACCGCGAAGGCCAGCCGCCCGATCCGGCGCCCGACCAGCGTTTCTTGCACCGGATTGCCAAGGCGCAACGCGATATCCGCCTCGCGCCGGGTCAGGTCAAGCCGCGTGTCCGAGACCAGCAGTTCCAGTTCGATCCCCGGCCAGGCGACGCGGAACGCGGCCAGGTGTGGCGGCAGCAGGCTGATAGCCAGCATGTCGGTGGCGGTGATGCGGACCTGTCCGCTCAACCGCTGGTCCTGCCCGGTCACGCGGCGACGGATGGCGGCGATCTCGTCGTCGATGCGCGCGGTCGCATGCTGCATCGCCTCGCCCGCCGCGGTCAGGACATAGCCCGAAGGCAGGCGTTCGAACAGGCGCACGCCGAGGGCTTCCTCGAACCCGGCAAGGCGGCGGAACACGGTCGAATGGGTTACGCCCAGAAGCCGCGCCGCCCCCGACAGCGACCCCGCCTGCGCGACGGCGAGGAACAGGCGGTAGTCGTCCCAATTCTGATCTTGTGCATCCATGCAAGAAATCCTTGCAGAATTTGCTGATAGCCGCGCGTCAACGGACAACCTATCTCGACCCTGCAAGCCGGGTCCAGCCCGAGGCCGGGCCCGGCAAGAGAAAGGGAAGACCCATGTCCGACACGCTCAACACCGTCCTGCGCAGCGACGAATTTTCCTGCCCTCCTGCGTGGTCAAGATCGAGAAGGCGCTCAAGGCGCTGCCTGGCGTCGCGGCGGCGAAAGTGCACTTCAACACCGGCCGTATCGAGATTGCATACGATCCCGCCCTCGCCTCGGTCGAGGCTCTCGTCTCGACGGTGCGATCGGTAGGCTATACCGCCCGCCCCACGGCCTTCTGACATCACCTTCCGACCCTCGTCCCGCCGCCACCCACGGCGGGCATCCGCCTGTGCAAGGGAGCAGCCGACATGACCACCTCCAACCTTTCCCCGCTGCGCAACCCGGCAACGCGACGCAAATGGCTGGTGCTGGGCAGCGCGGCGCTGATCGGCGCCGGGCTGGTGGCGCGCTGGGGTTTTGGCGCCATCGATCTGTGGGCGGCGCTGATGGCGGCGGCGGCGGTGCTGGCAGGCGCCGACATCGCGTGGCGCGCGCTGCAGGCGCTGCGCATCCGCCACCTGTCCATTGAGCTGCTGGTGACCATCGCCGCCATCGGCGCGCTCATCATCGGCGAATACTGGGAGGCGGCGGCCGTCACCTTTCTGTTCATGCTCGGCGCCTGGCTCGAGGCGCGCACGCTGCGTCAGACCCGTGGCGCGCTGGCCGATCTCTTGAAGGCCGCGCCCCAACTCGCCACGGTCATCCGCGACGGCCAGCCGGTCGAGGTCGCCGCCAGTGCCGTGCGTCCCGGCGAGACGGTGCTGGTGCGCGCGGGCCAGCGCATCCCCGTCGATGGCGAGGTGATGGAGGGCAACGCCGCCGTCTCCGAGGCCGCCATTACCGGCGAGCCGATCCCGGCCGAGAAAGCGCCAGGCGCGCGTGTCCATGCCGGCACCATCGCCGAAAACGGCTTGCTGCGCATCCGCGCCACCGGCGTCGGCGCCGACACCACGCTGGCGCGCATCATCCGCCGCGTCGAGGAGGCGCAGGAGGAACGCGCGCCCAGCCACCGCATGATCGAACGCTTTGCCCAATGGTATACACCCGCGATCATGGTGCTGGCGCTTGGCGCCTGGGCGGTGACGCAGGATGTCCGCCTCGCGCTGACGCTCATGGTGGTGGCCTGCCCCGGCGCACTGGTGATCTCGACCCCGGTTTCCATCGTCGCCGGTATCGGAAGAGCGGCGCGCTCGGGAATCCTGATCAAGGGCGGTCAGCATCTGGAAAACGCCGGGCGCATCGACATGCTGGCGCTCGACAAGACCGGAACGCTGACCGAGGGCCGCCCGAGTCTGGTCGAGGTGCTGCCGCTGGCCGGCATCGACCGGGCGGAACTGCTGCGCTGGGCGGCGATCGCCGAGTCGGGCTCGGACCATCCGCTGGGCCGTCCGATCGTCGCTGCCGCCCGCGCCGGGGCCGAAATCGCGGCGCCGGAGGCGGTCGAGGAACTGGCCGGCATGGGCCTGGTTGTGCGCTATGCCGGGCGCCGGATCGCGGCGGGCAACCGCCGGCTGTTCGACCGGCTGGGCATCGCCTTCGATGCGGCGGCGGAGGCCGCGCTGGCTGGGCTTCTCGCGCGCGGACGCACGCCGGTAATCGTCGCGCTGGACGGGCGGGCCGTCGGCATTCTGGGCCTGTCGGATCAGCCGCGCCCTTCAGCCGCCCCGGCGATAGCCCGGCTGCGCGAGGCTGGCATCCAGCGCATCGCCATGCTGACCGGTGACCAGCCGCAGGCCGCCCGCGCCATCGCCGCCGATCTGGACATCGACGAGGTCCATGCCGGGCTGATGCCCGAGGACAAACTCAGGCTGATCCGCGCCTTCCAGGCCGAGGGCCGCCATGTCGCGATGATCGGCGACGGCATCAACGACGCACCGGCCCTGGCTGCCGCCGATACCAGCATCGCCATGGGTGCGGCAGGTTCCGACGTGGCGATCGAGGCCGCCGACATCGCGCTGATGGCCAATGACCTCGGCAAGCTGCCCGAGGCGGTTGCGATCTCGCGCGCCACACTCTCCAACATGCGCCAGAACCTGGTGATCGCGCTGCTGACCGTGGCCGGGCTGCTCGCGGGCGTGTTCAGCGGCGACATCCACATGGCCGAGGGCATGCTGGTCCACCAGTTATCGGTGCTGGTGGTGATCCTCAACGGCATGCGCCTGCTGCGCCGCCCGCGCGCTCCCCGGAAGCGCGGGGCGCGGGAACGCGGAAACATGGCTGCGAAAGAACGCACCAGCCCTGTCGACGCCTGAGGCGTTGCGTCGGAGAGTATTAGCTGACAGACCTCTCCGCTCAACCAGATCGACACGCGAAACGGCCCGCCCGGCAAGGCGGGCCGTTTCCGCGTTGAAGGCCGGCTCGAGCACGCATCAGGGTCCCGTGACGACGCCTTGACCGGCAGGCGGCCCGTTCCTAGGTTCGGCGCTCAGGCAATCCGGCGCGATTCTTCCCAAAGCCGCGGCCGGCCAATCGTGAGGCACTCCATGAGCGTGGGCAAGGTTTCGGACTCGGATTTCGAGGCGCAGGTTCTCAAGGCGGACGGCCCGGTGGTGGTCGATTTCTGGGCCGAGTGGTGCGGCCCGTGCCGCATGATCGCGCCCGCGCTCGACGAGATCGCCGGCGCCATGGGCGACAAGGTCAAGATCGTCAAGCTCAACGTCGACGAGAATCCGCAGACCGCCTCGAAATACGGCGTGATGTCGATCCCGACGCTGATGATCTTCAAGGGCGGCGAACTGGCTTCGCGCCAGGTCGGCGCCGCGCCGAAGGTCAAGTTGCAGCAGTGGATCACCGCCGCGGTGTGATGACCGCAACGAGACCCGGTCTGCAACTCACCTCACCTCGTCATGCCCGGCTTTATGCCGGGCATCCACGTCTTGAACGACCCCCACCCTACCCTCCCCCGCAAAAGGGCGTCTTCGACGGGCTATGCGGGGGAGGGATAAAGGGAGAAGACGTGGATGGCCGCAACAAGTCCGGGCCATGGCGACCGACGTGTTTCCGCCGAAACGTAAATCGCTCTATTGCGGCAGCGTGCCGTTGGCCGCGAGCACATGGCCGGCGAGGTAGAGCGAGCCGGTGATCAGGATGCGCGGCGGCGTCTCGTAGGCGAGCCCGGCCAGCGCGCGCAGGGCGGCCTCGACGCTCTCCGCCGTCTCGACCCGCAAGCCGTGGCGGCGGCCGGCGGCGGCCAGCGCCTCCGCCGGCATAGCGTTGTCCTCGCCGGGAATCGTCACGGCGATAAGATGCCGCGTCAGGCCGGCGAAATGCGCGAGAAACCCTTCCGCATCCTTGTTGCCCATCATGCCGGCGATCAGCACCAGGGGGCGCGGCACGCGCTCCTCGAGGTCGCCAATGGCGGCGGCGACGACGCGGCCGCCGTCGGCGTTGTGGCCGCCATCGAGCCACACTTCGCTGCCCGCCGGCGCGGCCTCGACCAGACGGCCTCCGGCGAGCCGCTGCATCCGCGCCGGCCAGTCGGCGCGGGCGATGCCGGCCTCGATCGCCGCGGTCTCGACCTTGAAGGCGCCCGTGGCGCGCAGCGCGGCGATGGCGAGGCCCGCGTTGTCGAACTGGTGGCGCCCGAACAGGCGGGGCGCTGCGAGATCGAGCAGGCCGCGCTCGTCCTGATAGACCAGCCGTCCGTGCTCGGCATGGACGTGCCATTGCTCGCCGGCGATGAAAAGCGGCGCCGCACAGCGTGCCGCCTGGCGCGCGATCGCGGCCCGCGCCGCCTCCTGCTGCGCGGCGGCCACCACCGGCACGCCCGGCTTGATGATGCCGGCCTTCTCGGTGGCGATACTCTCCAGCGTGTCGCCCAGAAACTCGCGATGGTCGATGCCGACCGGGGCGATCACCGAGACCGCCGGCCGCTCGATCACGTTGGTGGCGTCGAGCCGGCCGCCGAGCCCGACCTCCAGCAGCACGGCATCGGCCGGATGATCGGCGAACAGCGTCAGCGCCGAGGCCGTCTCCATCTCGAACACGGTGATCGGCGCGCCGCCGTTGACGGCCTCGACGCGGATCAGCGCGGCGCGCAGCTCGTCGTCGCCGACCAGCCGGCCCGGCTGTCCGCGCCGGCCGAGCCGGAAACGCTCGTTGATGCGCACCAGATGCGGCGAGGTGTAGACGTGGACGGCGAGCCCGGCCGCTTCCAGCATGGCGCGCAGATAGGCGACCGTCGAGCCCTTGCCGTTGGTGCCGGCGACATGGATCACCGGCGGCAACCGGCGCTCGGGATTGCCGAGGCGGTCGAGCACGCGCCAGATGCGATCCAGCGTCAGGTCGATGCGCTTGGGATGCAGCGTCGTCAGCCGCGCGAGAATGTCGTGGAGCGGGGGCACGGAACGGGGATGGGTCACGCCGGCGGCGTCTCGGGCAGCGCCGCCTCGACGCCGGCGGCGATCACCGCGGCTTCCGGCGTCGTCACCTCCGCCTCGCGCGCCGGCGCCTTGGTGAACAGGCGGCACAGCCGCGCCAGCGTGGCGCGCAGGTCGTGGCGATGCACCACCATGTCCACCATGCCGTGCTCCTTGAGATACTCGGCGCGCTGGAAACCGTCGGGCAGCTTCTCGCGGATGGTCTGCTCGATGACGCGGGCGCCGGCGAAGCCGATCAGCGCGCCGGGCTCGGCGATATGCACGTCGCCGAGCATGGCGTAGGAGGCGGTGACGCCGCCGGTGGTCGGATTGGTCAGCACCACGATGTAGGGCAGGCCGGCCTCGCGCAGCATCTGCACCGCCACCGTGGTGCGCGGCAGCTGCATCAGCGACAAAATGCCTTCCTGCATGCGGGCGCCGCCCGAGGCCGCGAACATGATGAACGGCGCGTGCTTTTCGACGGCAAGCTCGAGCCCGCGCACGATCGCCTCGCCCGCCGCCATGCCGAGCGAGCCGCCCATGAAATCGAAATCCTGCACGGCGACGACGACGCCCAGCCCCTCCAGCTTGCCGTAGCCGACCTTGACCGCGTCGTTCAGGCCGGTCTTGGCGCGGGCATCCTTGAGCCGGTCGGCATAGCGGCGCTCGTCGCGGAACTTCAGCGGATCGGTGGCGACCTCCGGCAGCGCCACGTCGAACCAGGTCTCGTTGTCGAAGATCGACTTGAGCCGGGCCAGCGCCCCCATGCGCATGTGGTAGTTGGAGACCGGGATGACGAACTGGTTGGCCTCGACGTCCTTGTAGAACACCAGCTGCCCGGTGTCGGGGCACTTGATCCACAGGTTCTCCGGCGTGTCGCGGCGCAAGATGCTGCGGATTTTCGGCCGGACGACGTTGGTGATCCAGTTCATGCGTCACACTCCAGAGATCGGCGGCCACGGACCGCCTTAGATAGGCGGTGGCGCCGCACGGGCCAACAGGAACCGCCCAAAAAGGGCTATTCCGCGGCTTGTTTCGCGCCATGCACCCCGTGCGCCAGCCGCGCCGCCAGCTCGGTGACGGCGGCGACCGTGCGCGCCGTGGCGCGGCCGCCGGCGTCGAGGCTCAAGGCCAGCGCATCGACCAGCGCCGAGCCGACCACCACGCCATCGGCCTGCTGCGCGATCAGCGCGGCCGCCTCGGGGGTACGGATGCCGAAGCCGACCGCGACCGGCAGCGCGGTGTGGCGCTTGATGCGCGTCACCGCCTGCGACACCTGTCCGGCGTCGGCGGCGGCCGCGCCGGTGATGCCGGCGATCGAGACGTAGTAGACGAAGCCCGAGGTATTGGCGAGCACCGCCGGCAGGCGGCGGTCGTCGGTCGTCGGCGTGGCGAGGCGGATGAAGTTGAGCCCGGCGGCGAGCGCCGGCAGGCACAGCTCGGTATCCTCCTCCGGCGGCAGATCGACCACGATCAGCCCGTCGACGCCGGCGGCTTTGGCGTCGGCGACGAACGCCGCGACGCCGTGGACGTAGATCGGGTTGTAGTAGCCCATCAGCACGATCGGCGTGGTGTCGTCGCTCTCGCGGAAGCGCCGCACCAGATCGAGCGTCTTGTTCAGCGTCGCGCCGTTGGCGAGCGCGCGCTGGCCGGCCGCCTGGATCGCCGGGCCGTCGGCCATCGGGTCGGTGAACGGCATGCCGAGTTCGATGACGTCGGCGCCGGCCGCCGGCAGCGCCTTCACGATGGCGAGCGCGGTCTCCATGTCGGGATCGCCGGCCATCAGGAAGGTGACGAAGGCGGCGCGGCCCTCGGCGCGCAACGCGGTGAAACGGCGGTCGATGCGGGTGGTCGCCTGGCCCATCACTTGGCCCTGCCCTTCAAGATCTCGCCGACCTGCGGCACGTCCTTGTCGCCGCGGCCGGACAGGTTGACCACCATCAGATGATCCTGCGGCCGCGCCGGGGCGAGGTCCATGACGCGGGCGATGGCGTGTGCCGACTCCAGCGCCGGGATGATGCCCTCCAGCCGCGACAGCAACTGGAACGCCGCCAACGCCTCCTCGTCGGTCGCCGACAGATACTGCACGCGGCCGGTCTCGTGCAGCCATGAGTGCTCCGGCCCGATGCCGGGATAGTCGAGGCCGGCCGAGATCGAATGCGCATCCTGAATCTGGCCGTCGTCGTTCATCAGCAGATAGGTGCGGTTGCCGTGCAGCACGCCGGGCCGGCCGCCGGCGAGCGAGGCGGCATGCAGTTGCGTCAGGCCATGGCCCGCCGCCTCGACGCCGAAAATCTCCACCGACGGCTCGTCGAGGAACGGATGAAACAGCCCCATCGCGTTGGAGCCGCCGCCGATGCAGGCGACCAGCGAATCCGGCAGCCGCCCCTCGGCCTCCTGCATCTGCTCGCGCGTCTCGAGGCCGATGACCGACTGGAAGTCGCGCACCATCATCGGATAGGGATGCGGCCCCGCCACCGTGCCGATGCAGTAGAAGGTGGTCGCGACGTTGGTCACCCAGTCGCGCAGCGCGTCGTTCATCGCGTCCTTGAGCGTGCGCGTGCCCGACTGCACCGGAATCACCTTGGCGCCCAGCATCTGCATGCGGATGACGTTCGGCTCCTGCCGCGCCACGTCGACCGCGCCCATGTAGACCACGCAGTCGAGGCCGAAGCGGGCGCACAGCGTCGCGGTGGCGACGCCGTGCTGGCCGGCGCCGGTCTCGGCGATGATGCGCTTCTTGCCCATGCGCCGCGCCACCATGATCTGGCCCAGCACGTTGTTGACCTTGTGCGAGCCGGTGTGGTTCAGCTCCTCGCGCTTGAGGAAAATCTTTGCCCCGCCCGACCCGCCTTTGGCGCGCGCGGCCGCGCGCAGGTGGTCGGTCAAACGCTCGGCGTAATAGAGCGGCGAGGGCCGCCCGACATAGGTTTTCAGATGCTGCGCCATCTCCGCGGCAAAAGCCGGGTCGGCCTTGGCCTCGGCATAGGCTTTCTCGAGATCGAGGATCAGCGGCATCAGGGTCTCGGCGACGAAACGGCCGCCAAAGATGCCGAAGCGGCCGCGCTCGTCCGGGCCGGTACGGAAGGAGTTTTGGGGGGCGGGCACGGTCATAGCGGGGGCGCGATCTCCAGATAGGCTTCGTCGGCGGCGCGGATCAACGCCTGGATTTTCTCGGCGCTCTTGATGCCGGGCGCGCTCTCGACGCCGGAGGAGGCGTCGATGGCGCCGGCACCGCTGATCCGCATCGCCTCGGCGACGTTGTCGGGGGTGAGCCCGCCCGACAGCATGAACGGCAGCGCCGGATCGAGCTCCTTGAGCAGGTGCCAGTCGAACGGCACGCCATGGCCGCCGGGGCGGGTGGCGTCGCGCGGCGGGCGCGCATCGAACAGGATCAGGTCGGCGACGTCGGCGTAAGCGCCGACCGCGGCGAGATCGTCGCGCGTGGCCACCGGCAGCGCCTTGATCACCTTGAGCCCGTGGGCGCGCTTGATGGCGCGGATCGTCTGCGGGGTTTCATGGCCGTGCAGCTGGATCCAGTCCGGCTCGACCACGTCGGCGATCTGGGTCACCGTCGCCTCGTCGGCATCGACGGTCAGTACCACGGTCTCGGCGCGGTCGCGGGCGTGATTGACCAGTTCCATGGCGCGCAGCGCCGGGACATGGCGCGGCGAGGCCTCGAACATCACGAAGCCGACCATGTCGGCGCCGGCGCCGATGGCGGCATCGACGGCATCGAGCGTGGTCAGGCCACAGATTTTGACGACAAGCGACATGCTGCTGGCGACATCCGGACGTTGTTGCGCGCGCGCGCCCCGGCTTTTACAGAAGCGGCGCGGAATTGTCTCGCGCCACCGGCGGGGCGCCATGGTAGGGCAGCGCCGGCGGGGCGGCGGCCGCCTCGCGGGCCTGCTCGCGCAACAGCGCCAGTTCGGCGCGCGTCTCCCGCATCTCGGCCTCGAACCGGCGCGCCTCGCGGCGCCAGTGGCGATGGCGGAACCAGCTCGCCACGCTGCCGGCGACGACGCCGAGGATCGCCACCACGATCAGCACGACGAACAGCGGCAGTGTCACGCCGACCGAGGGATCGTTGGTGTTGAACGGATCGAACGACACCGTCACCAGCCGGCGGTTGGCCACCGCGAACACGATGAAGATCGCCGCGAGCGGGATCACCACCAGAATGTTGAGGACCTTGCGCATGATCTGCCTCGGCGCGCCGCGCGCGTTGCGAACGCCTCACCACAACCGGCGACGGCGACCATCGTTCGATCTGGGCTGCGCCGCAACGAAAAAACCCACGCCGGCGGCGTCTTGCGTCACGCCGCGCCGGGATCGGCCGCGACCGGCTCGCGGTTGAGCCGCTCGCGCATTTCCTTGCCGGTCTTGAAGAACGGCACGCTTTTCTGCTCGACCGGCACATGCTCGCCGGTGCGCGGATTGCGGCCCGCCCGCGCCGGACGGTGCTTGACCGAGAACGCGCCGAAGCCGCGCAATTCGACCCGGTCGCCGCGCGCCAGCGCCGCGACGATCTCATCCAGGATCGCGTTGACGATCTTCTCCACGTCCCTCTGATAGAGGTGCGGATTGAGATCGGCGATACGCTGGATGAGTTCGGACTTGATCATGCAGACGACGGCCCCGAGCGAGGGCACCATTTCCTTGAAAATTGCGAGGAATGTCAAGACGCTCGTTGAACTCTAGAGCGTTTGCGGAGCGTTGGCAAACCCGCCGGAACCCGGCCGCGCGCCCCGCCGGGGCGCCTTAACGGGTTCCTGCCGGCAGCCACAGCGCCAACAGCCCGTCGAGATCGAGCCGCTCGACCGCGGCGACGACGCCGGTGCGCCGCAGCCGCTCCGCCAGCCCGCTGACGCCGACGGCATCGAGCGCGACCACGGCGGTGGCGCGCAAAAAGGTGAGGTCGGTCAGGCGCGGCGACAGCTTGAAATCGCGGACCGGCAGTTCGCGCGGAATTTTCTTCTGCGCCACCAGCCACGCCACGGCGGTCTTTTCGTCGCCGAGCTGATCGATCAGCTTCAGTTCAAGCGCCTGGCGGCCGGTGAACACGCGGCCATCGGCCACCCGCGTGAGCCCCGCCTCGTCCATGCCGCGCCGGCTCTGCACCAGGCCGCGGAACCAGGCGTAGGAATCCTTCACCAGCGAATCGAGCGCGGCGCGCGCCTCGGGGCTGGTCGGCTCGTAGCCGTTGGGGGCCGCCTTGAGCGGCGACGACTTGACCGATTCCACCTGCACGCCAACGGTTTTCAGAAGCTCGGTGAAATTCGGATACTGGAATAAGACGCCGATCGAGCCGACCAGCGAGCTTTGCTGGGCGATGATGTGATCGGAGGCGAGCGCCGCGATGTAGCCGCCCGAGGCGGCCAGCCCCTCGACCACCACCACCAGCGGCTTCTTGGCCTTGAGCCGCATCAGCGCGTCGTAAAGCTGCTCGGAGCCGGCGGTGGTGCCGCCGGGCGAGTTGATGTGGAGGATGACGGCCGGTGCCGACGATTTTTCCAGCCGCTCCAGCGCGTCCACCCGGTCGCGGTCGCTGCGGATCAGGCCGTC
>JBDHSY010000060.1:0-10900 GCA_039808405.1 Xanthobacteraceae bacterium | reverse complement strand
GGGTGTCGTCGCCCCATTTCGGCTGCGCGAACACGCCCGGCACATAGTCGAGGATGTCCTTGACGGTGTTGGCGACGGTGGAGTTCCGGTAGGCATTGGCCGGCACCAGCGCGACGCCCCCGGGCGCACGCTGAATCTCGCGCAACGCCTGCTGCGCGGTGAGCACCGCGAGCGCGCCGCGCACGCCGGGATCGGACGAGCCGGTGACGACAATCTGCGGCAGCGCCGTCGTCGCCGTGGCGGCGCGGCGTGGCGCCGGTTTTGCGGCGCGGCGCGGCGGTTGATGCGCCCGTGGCGACTGCACCACGATGGGTGGAAGTTCCTGAGAGGTTTGCGCGGCGAGCGGCGCGGGACAGAGCAGGATAGCGGCAGGGACCAGCCACAGGCCGCGTGCCCTCGACAAGGCGGATGACATCGGATCGACTCCGGCAAGACGTGTTCTGACGACGGAAAGCGGCGCCTCAGGGCGCCCGTCAGATGCCGGCCGGCGGTGCTCGCGAACTGTAGGAGGCTTGCCGCGCGTAAGTCTTGAGACGCGCCTCGAAGGCCCGGTGCTGCGGCTCCGCGACGGCGACCCGCGCGGGGATGCCGCTTATCGCGGGGGGTGGCAGCGCCGCCGCGAGCCCCGGCAGACACAGCTTGCAGTGATGCATGGTGCGCGCCACCGTGCCATCGGCGGCGCCGTCATCGGCCGCATCGGGATGGGCGACGCACAGCACGGCGACATCGCCGAACGCCGCGGCCGGCGACGCCGCCAGCAGGCTGCCGGCGAGCACGGCATTGAGCACGAGCGCATAGGCTGCCGCCCAGGCGATCCATGCCCCGAACCGTAAAATGCCCCAACGCCTCACAACCGTCGTCCCCGATCCGACGCCACGCCACCTCTACCACGGTCGCGGCGGTTTCCCAATCATCCTTGTGTCGCTTTTGCCCCCAAGTGGTCCGATTCTAACATTTGCATCCGTTCCCGGCTCAACGGGCCGACAGGTCGCGGGCGCCGACGGCACGCTTGAGCCGGTCGGTGTCGATCGCCGTAGCAAAATCCTCGATGGCAACCGGCAGCCGGCGCCGCCAGTTCGGATGCGTATCGAGCGTGCCGGGCAGGTTCGGCTGGTGGACGAGGCCGAGCAGGTCCTCGACCATCACCGCGAGGATGCGCGAGGGCATCGAGGCGAGGTACCCGATCGCGGCAAAAACATCGTCCCGGCCACCGAGCGCGTGCGTCAATTGCGCGACCGCGGCACGGCGCGCCTCGATGCTTTCGCCGGGATCGAGGCCGAGCGCCCACTTCAGCGCGATATCATGGCCGCCCGACCAGCCGGCGAAGGTCGCCAGATCGTGCGTGCCGAAGGTGGCGAGCGTGTCCGGCGGATAGGTTTCGGCGCCGCAAAACGCGCCGTCCGGCCCGCGCTCGAACATCATGACGCGCATCCGCCAGATGCCCCACGCCGCAAGCCGTTCGCGAAAACCGTCCGGCACCGTGCCGAGGTCCTCGCCGATGACGATGGAGCGGGACTGCCGGCTTTCCTCCGCGACCACCGCCAGCAGCGTCTCGAACGGCATCCGCACATAGACGCCCTCGTCGGCCGCAAAACCTTGCGGGATCAGGTAGAGCCGCTTCAGCCCCATCGCATGGTCGAGCCGCACCGCGCCGGCGTAGCGCATCGCCGCGCGCAGCATATCGCGCAGCGGCGTGTAGTTTCGCCGCGCCAGCCCCGCGGCGTTGAGGCCGGCCAGGCCCCAGTTCTGCCCGGCGGTATTCAGAAGATCGGGCGGCGCGCCGACCGCGAGACTGCGCGAAATCGCACCCTGCTCGTGCCAGGCGTCGAAACCGTCCGGCCGCACGCCGACCGCGAGGTCGAGATAGAGCCCGACCGGCAGCCGCAGCCGGGCGGCAAGCTCGCCGCAGGCCGCAAGCTGCGCGTCGGCGCACCACTGGGCGAACTCCACCGCCTCCATCGCCTCGCCGCGCGGGCCGGCGCGCAGCAGCGCGATTCCGTCGTCGTCCGGCACGCGCCAGGCCGGCGGCCACTGCCACCACGGGCCCGCGAACTCGCCCCGCAGCACCTCGAACGCGGCGAAGCGTGCCAGCGCCGCCCCGCCCGCGCGCCGGAACACCTCGAAGGCCGCGCGCCGCTCCGCTGTTGCCGCCGTCTTGAACGCGGCAAAGGCTGCCGCCAGCGCATGGCGCTTGCGGGCAGCGACGGCGGCATAGTCGATGACCTCGCCCTCGCGGAGGCGCGCGATGGCGGCGGCATGGGTGGCGAGATAGTCGGACGGCAGCTCGGGCAGCGCCGCGACATCGATATAAAGCGGGTTCAGAAACAGCCGGCTGCTTGGCGCATAGGGACTGCAATCGGCCGCCTCGTCCGACAGCGCATGCAGCGGCGACAGCCCGACCCCGGCCGCGCCGGCCTCCGCCGCCCACGCGATCAGGCGGCGCAGATCGGAAAAATCGCCGATGCCCCAGTTGCGCGCCGAGCGCAGCGCGTAGAGCTGGACGGCGGGCAGCCAGACACGGTCGAAATCGCCGCCGAACGCCGGGCGCAGCGGCGGCGCCGCCTCCGCCGCCGCATCGAAGGCCCCCTCGCCCGCGAGCGCCTCGATCACCGCCTCGAGCGCGGCCGGGCTCGCGTTGCGCCACCGTCCCACGACATCGACGAAACCAGTCTCAATGCCAAGTTCGTGGGCTTTCATAAAAATATCCATCGGAGCGTTCATGTTTGCCCACGCGCCAGCCTGACGGAAGTTCCGAAGACAGACGGATGGGTGTGAAGCAGGTTCCAAAAGTCCGGCAAAACGGGAACCTTTGGCCGCCGTTCGACTTGCCATAGGGCCGGACGTCTCGGTTCGCCAACGAAACGGAGACGCCTTACCGATGTCAATGATACCGCCCGTGAACAAGTCCCTCCAGGCTGCCGAGGACGTCGCCATCCACGGCCCCTTTCACATCGAAGACATCTATCCGCAGATCGACGGCGGGCGTTTTGCGGTCAAGCGCATCGTCGGCGAGCCGGTGGAGGTCTGGGCCGATGTTTTTCGCGGCGGCCACGACGTCACCCGCGTCACGCTGTTGTGGCGGCGGGAGAGCGACGCCCGCTGGCGGCGCACGCCGATGCGCCACCACGACAACGACCGCTGGACGGCAACGTTCACGCCGGACGAGATCGGGCGCTATCAATACGCCATCGAGGCATGGACCGATGCCTTTGCAAGCTGGCGCCACGGCGCGGTCCTGAAGCGGGCTGCCGGTCTCGACCTGACGCTGGATGCGCGCGAGGGCGCCGATCTTCTGGCGCGCGCCCAGGCGGATGGCCCGGACGCCGCCATCATCGCCCGCCAGCGCGAAGCGTTCCTGAACGGCGGCGACATCGAAGCGCTGCTGGCCGACGACGTGGCCGATGACCTGGCCGAGGCGATGGCCGGGGCCCTGTCGGCCCCGGACCTGACGCGCACCCGCGGATTTCCTCTCGTCATCGACCGCCCGCGCGCACGATACGGCGCGTGGTACGAGATGATCCCGCGCAGCCAGGCGACCGTGCCCGGCCGGCACGGCACGTTCAAGGACTGTATCGCCCGCCTGCCCGATATCGCCGCGATGGGTTTCGACGTGGTCTACCTCACGCCGATCCATCCGATCGGGCGCTCCAACCGCAAGGGCCGCAACAACGCACCGACGGCGGAGCCCGGCGATCCCGGCAGCCCCTACGCCATCGGCGCCAGCGAGGGCGGCCACGATGCCGTTCACCCCGAACTCGGCACGCTCGACGATTTTCGCGCCTTCGTCGCCGCCTGCCGCGCCCTCGACATGGAGGTGGCGCTCGATTTCGCCGTGCAATGCTCGCCGGACCACCCCTGGCTGACGCAGCATCCGGACTGGTTCAGGCGCCGGCCCGACGGCTCGATACGCTATGCCGAAAACCCGCCGAAGAAATACGAGGACATCGTCAACCCGGACTTCGAATGCGCCGACGTGCGGGCGCTGTGGCGGGCGCTGCGCGATGTCGTGCTGTTCTGGGTCGATCAGGACGTGCGCATTTTCCGCGTCGACAACCCGCACACAAAGCCGTTCGACTTCTGGGAATGGCTGATCCACGAGGTGCAGGCGCGCCACCCGGACGTGATCTTCCTGTCCGAGGCCTTCACCCGGCCGAAGCCGATGAAGGCACTGGCCAAGCGCGGCTTCACGCAATCCTATACCTATTTCACATGGCGCACCGCCAAGTGGGAGATCGAGGATTATCTTCGCGAACTGACGCGCTACCCCGAGCGCGACTTCTACCGTCCCAACTTCTTCACCAACACGCCCGACATCCTGCCGTTTCACCTGCAAAGCGGCGAGACGTGGCTGTTCAAGGCACGCCTTGCGCTGGCCGCGACGCTGTCCGGGAACTACGGCATCTACAACGGGTTTGAACTGATCGAGCACACGCCGATTCCGGGAAAGGAGGAATACCTCGATTCCGAAAAATACGAGATCAAGGTGCGCAACTGGGACCAGGACGGAAACATCAAACCTTATATCGCAGCGATCAACCGCGCCCGCCGTGCCCGGCCCGCGTTGCAGCAGACGGCGAACCTGCGCTTCCTCGCCATCGATGACGGCAACGTCACCGCCTTCGTGAAGGAGGCGGCGGACGGCAGCGACACCGTCGTCGTCGCCATCGCACTTTCGCCCGAGCCGCACGAGGTGTGGCTGCCGCTCGACGGCGTCGACGTTGCGGCCGGCGACGGCCGCCGCAGGGTGGCGGCGCTGGAGAACCTCCTTACACAGGAACGGCTTCCAGTCGAATGGGGCGGCGTCCGCATCCGCATCGAGCCTCGTTACGACCCCGCGCTGCTGTTCCGTTGCCTCGCCTGAAGGACCGCTTCATGAACGTGTTGTCGCCCATGGATGAAACCGCGACCGCCACCGACCAGCTGTGGTACAAGGACGCGATCATCTATCAGCTGCATGTCAAGGCTTTCGCCGACAGCAACAACGACGGCATCGGCGATTTCGTCGGGCTGACGGAGAAGCTCGACTATCTGCAGGACCTCGGCGTCACCACGCTGTGGCTGTTGCCGTTCTATCCCTCGCCCGGCCGCGACGACGGCTACGACATCGCCGACTACGGCACCGTCAATCCCGACTTCGGCACCATGAAGGATTTTCGCCGCTTCATCACCGAGGCCAAGCGGCGGGGCCTGCGCGTCATCACCGAACTGGTGATCAACCACACCTCCGACCAGCACGACTGGTTCAAGCGCGCGCGCCGCAGCCCGCGCGGCTCGAGCGCGCGCAACTGGTATGTGTGGAGCGACACCGACCAGAAATACCAGGGCACGCGCATCATCTTCACCGACACCGAGAAGTCGAACTGGACCTGGGACCCCGACGCCGGCGCATTCTACTGGCACCGCTTCTTCTCGCACCAGCCGGACCTCAATTTCGACAACCCCCGCGTCGTGCGCGCCGTGACCCAGGTGATGAAGCGCTGGCTCGACGCCGGCGTCGACGGCTTCCGCCTCGACGCCATCCCCTACCTGTGCGAGCGCGAGGGCACCAGCAACGAGAACCTGCCCGAGACCCATGCCATCATCAAGCAGTTGCGCGCCGCGCTCGACGCCTACGCCCCGGGCAAGGTGCTGCTCGCCGAAGCCAACCAGTGGCCGGAGGACGTCCAGGAATACTTCGGCAACAGCGACGAATGCCACATGGCCTATCACTTCCCGCTGATGCCGCGCATCTACATGGCGATCGCGCAGGAAGACCGTTTCCCCATCACCGACATCCTGCGCCAGACCCCGGACATTCCCGATGACTGCCAGTGGGCACTGTTCCTGCGCAACCACGACGAACTGACGCTGGAAATGGTCACCGACGTCGAACGCGACTACCTGTGGTCGACCTACGCCAACGACCCGCGGGCGCGCATCAACGTCGGCATCCGGCGGCGCCTCGCGCCGTTGATGGACAATGACCGCCGCAAGATCGAGCTGATGAACTCGCTGCTGCTGTCGCTGCCCGGCACGCCGATCATCTATTACGGCGACGAGATCGGCATGGGCGACAACATCTATCTCGGCGACCGCAACGGCGTGCGCACGCCGATGCAGTGGTCGTCCGACCGCAACGGCGGCTTTTCCCGCACCGATCCCGCGCGGCTCTACGCCCCGATGATCATGGACCCGGTCTATGGCTACAAGGCGGTCAACGTGGAGGCGCAGGCCCGCAGCCTGTCCTCGCTGCTCAACGCCACCAAGCGGCTGATCGCGGTGCGCAAGTCCGCGCCCGCCTTCGGCCGCGGCACCATGACCTTCGTGCGGCCGACCAACCGCACCGTCATCGCCTATGTGCGCCAGTACCGCGACCAGATCATTCTTTGCGTCGCCAACCTGTCGCGGTCGGCACAGGCGACCGAACTCGACCTGTCGCCCTGGAAGGAGCGCGTGCCGCTGGAAATGCTCGGCCGCACCCGTTTCCCTCCCATCGGCGACCTGCCCTACATGATCACGCTCGGCCCTTATGGCTTCTACTGGTTCGAGTTGCAGGAACGGCAGACGCTGCCGCACGAGGCGTCGCAGGCGTTGCAGGAATTCGAGACGCTGGTCGTGCCCTACGGCGCCACCTGGGTGACGCTGGAACGCACCCGCGGCATCTTCGAGCGCGACGTGCTGCCGCCGTATCTGTCGCGCACGCGCTGGTTTCCCGAGCGCTCGCCGGCCGCGATCCGCACGCGGGTGACGTCGGCTATTCCCTTCAGCAACGAGGGCGACAACCGGCCGTGGATCGCGTTTTTCGAGGCGACGCTGCGCGGCCGCCACGGCCGCTACGTCCTGCCGATGCGGATCAACTGGCAGCGCTTCGACCGCGAGCGCCACGATCCGAAGGCGCTGGCGGCGGTGCGCCAGGGTGCGCGCGAGGGTACGCTCGTCGATGTCGCCTCCGACAAGGAGTTCGTCGCAACCCTGATCCACAACCTGCGCCACACCGTCGAAACCGAGGAACAGGGCGCCCGTCTCGTGTTCCAGCCGACCGGCACGTTCCTGCAGGATTACGTCAAACCGGTCGAAACCGTGCGCGCGGTCGAGACCGAGCAGTCGAACACCACCTCGCTGGTCGGCTCCGACTATGTGGTGAAGATCTATCGCAAGCTGGAAAGCGGCATCAACCCCGAGATCGAGATGGGCCGCTTCCTCACCGAAGCGACCGATTTCACCAACACGCCGGCGCTGCTCGGCAACGTCGAACTGATCGAGAGCAAGCGGCGGAGCGCGGTGGCGGTGGTGCATGCCTTCGTCCAGAACCAGGGCGATGCGTGGAGCTTCACGGCGAGCTACCTCGACCGCTTCGCGGAGGAGCACCGCCTGCTGCCGCCCGACGCCGGCGCCGACGAGTCGGCCGAGCCGGTGCCTTACGCGCTCTATATGCTGCAAACCGGCCGGCGCGTCGCCGAGATGCACATGGCGCTCGCCTCGCGCGACGACATCGCCGAATTCCGCCCCGAGCGCGCCGGTGCGGCGGACGTCAGGGGCTGGATCGACAGCATCGTGTCGCGTGCCAAGCCGATGTTCGACAGCCTGCGGCAGCTCCGCGTCACGGCGAAGGAAGCCGACCGCGCGCTGATCGACCGGGCGCTGGCGGCGCGCGAGGGCCTGCGCCGGCATCTCGAGACGCTGCTGCCGGAGACCGTCGACGTCCACATGATCCGCCACCACGGCGACTTCCATCTGGGCCAGATGCTGATCGTCAAGGACGACATCTTCATCATCGATTTCGAGGGCGAGCCGCGCCGCACCCTCGACGAGCGCCGCCACAAGGCGCCGGCCGCGCGCGACGTCGCCGGCCTGATCCGCTCGCTCGATTACGCGGCCACCGCCGCCCTCGAACGCGCGCTTCAGGTCGCCCCCGACGATCAGGGCCGGCTCGCGGCCGCGCTCGAAGGCTGGCGCGAACGCGCCGTCAACGCCTTCGTCGTCGCCTATCGCGAAGCCATGACCGACGACCGGCTGTGGCCGGCCGACCCGCAGGCGGCCGAGCGCCTGCTGCAATTCTTCCTGCTGGAGAAGGCGCTTTACG
Organism: Xanthobacteraceae bacterium; assembly: GCA_039808405.1. Taxonomy (GTDB): domain Bacteria; phylum Pseudomonadota; class Alphaproteobacteria; order Rhizobiales; family Xanthobacteraceae; genus PRO6. The sequence continues at coordinate 2,838 of JBDHSY010000060.1, read as the reverse complement.
AGATCGAGTACGAGCTGGCCTACCGGCCGGCCTGGCTGCGCGTGCCGCTGAGCGGCATGCTGCGCGTGCTCGCGGGGCCGAGCGAGGCGCCGGCATGACGCTGTTGTCCGACTTCGACCTTTACCTTCTCGGCGAAGGCAGCCATCGGCGGCTCTACGACAAGCTCGGCGCCCATCCGGCGGTGCGCGACGGCGTGGCCGGCACCAGCTTTGCCGTGTTCGCGCCCAATGCCCGGCGCGTCAGCGTGGTCGGCGACTTCAATGGCTGGGACGGCCGGCGCGATCCGATGCACCCGCGCGGCAACGGCTATTGGGAAACCTTCGTCGCCGGCGCGCAGGACGGCCAGCGCTACAAGTTCGAGATCGCCGGGCCCGACGACCGTCTGCTACCGCTGAAAGCCGACCCGCTGGCGTTCGCGACCGAAATGCGGCCGGCGACCGCCTCGGTGATCTTCGACGAGGCCCACCTGCCGCGGCCGCGCCCGACGCCGCCGCGCCTCAATGCCCGCGACGCGCCGATCTCGATCTACGAGGTGCATCTCGGCTCGTGGCGGCGCGGCGACGGCAACCGCTGGCTGAGCTATCGCGAACTGGCCGACACGCTGCCGGCCTACGTGCGCGACCTCGGCTTCACGCATCTGGAATTTCTCCCCGTCAGCGAACACCCCTTCGACGGCTCGTGGGGCTATCAGCCGACCGGGCTGTTCGCGCCGACCAGCCGCTTTGGGCCGCCTCAGGATTTTGCCGCGCTGATCGACGCCTGCCACCGCGAGGGGCTGGGCGTGTTGATCGACTGGGTGCCGGGTCACTTCCCCGACGATCCGCACGGACTGGCGCGCTTCGACGGCACCGCGCTGTTCGAGCACGACAACCCGTTGCAGGGCCGGCACCTCGACTGGGGCACGCTGATCTACAATTACGGGCGCACCGAGGTCGCCAACTTTCTCGCCGCCAACGCGCTGTTCTGGCTCGACCGTTACGGCGCCGACGGCCTGCGTGTCGATGCCGTCGCCTCGATGCTGTATCTCGACTACAGCCGCCCCGCCGGCGGCTGGATTCCCAACAAGTACGGCGGCCGCGAGAACCTGGAAGCGATCGACTTCCTGCGCCGCTTCAATCGCGAGGTGTTTGGCGCCTTTCCCAACGCCACCACGATCGCCGAGGAATCGACGGCCTGGCCGCAGGTGTCGAAACCCGTCGAGACCGGCGGCCTCGGCTTCGGCTACAAGTGGAACATGGGCTGGATGCACGACACGCTCGATTACATCGGCCACGATCCCATCCACCGCAAATACCATCACGGCGAGATCCTGTTCGGGCTGAGCTATGCCTTCTCCGAGAATTTCATCCTGCCGCTGTCGCACGACGAAGTCGTGCACGGCAAGCGCTCGCTGCTCGGCCGCATGCCCGGCGACGACTGGCAGCGCTTTGCAAATTTACGCGCCTATTACGGCTTCATGTTCGGCCATCCCGGCAAAAAACTGCTATTCATGGGAGCCGAATTGGCGCAGGTACGCGAATGGAATCACGATGCCTCGCTCGACTGGCATCTGCTCGATGAGCCGCGCCATGCCGGCATCCAGGCGCTGATCCGCGATCTCAACCGCCTCTACCGCGACACCCCGGCGCTGCACGAACTCGATTGCGAAGCGAGCGGCTTCGAGTGGCTTGCGGCCGACGATGCCGACCGCAACGTGTTCGCCTGGCTGCGCAAGGGTCATGGCGGCCGCGCCCGCTGTCTCGTCGCCGTCAATTTCTCGCCCAACGTCTATTACGACTACCGGGTGCGCGCGCCGTTCACCGGACGCTGGCGCGAAGTGCTCAACTCGGATTCCGCGCTCTACGGCGGCAGCAATGTCGGCAACGCCGGCTGGGTGACGGCAACCGACGAGCCGGTGCCGCATCTCTCGCTGACCCTGCCGCCGCTCGCGGCGGTGTTTCTAGTGCCGGAGGCATAACCATGCGGCTCACAGCGGGCTCACCGCACCGGCTCGGCGCCACCTGGGATGGGCGCGGCACCAATTTCGCGCTGTTCTCGGCCAATGCCGAGAAGATCGAGCTGTGCCTGTTCGACGCACATGGCCGCCGCGAACTGGAGCGCATCGTCCTGCCGGAGCGCACCGAAGACGTCTGGCACGGCTATCTCAACGACGTCTCGCCGGGCCAGCTCTACGGCTACCGCGTCTACGGCCCCTATGCGCCCGAGCACGGCCATCGCTTCAATCCGCACAAGCTGCTGCTCGATCCTTACGCCAAGCGGCTCGCCGGGCGCATGGTGTGGAGCGAGGCGCATTTCGGCTATCGCACCGGCAGCCCGCGCGAGGACCTTTCGTTCGACCGGCGCGACAACGCCCGCGGCGTGCGCAAGGCCGTGGTGGTCGATGAGATGTTCAACTGGGGACGGCAGGAGTTCCGGCCGAACGTCGCCTGGGAAGACACCATCATCTACGAGGCGCACGTCAAGGGCCTCACCTGTCTGCGCGACGACATTCCGCCGCATCTGCGCGGCACCTACCGGGCGCTGGCCTCGCCGGCGATGATCGCGCATCTGAAGCGGCTCGGCGTCACCGCCATCGAGCTGTTGCCGATCCACGGTTTCGTCGACGACCGCACGCTGGTGGAAAAGAAGCTCTCCAACTACTGGGGCTACAACACGCTGGCGTTTTTTGCCCCCGATGCGCGCTACGCGCAGGAGGTGCCGCTCGACGCCTTCCGCGCCGCGGTGGCGCGGCTGGCCGATGCCGGCATCGAGGTGCTGCTCGACGTGGTCTACAACCACACCGCCGACGACGACCAGATGGTGCCGACGCTGTCGTTCCGAGTCATCGACAACGCCTCC
>JBDHSY010000059.1:0-10938 GCA_039808405.1 Xanthobacteraceae bacterium | reverse complement strand
CACGCGGCTCAAACTGACGGACGGCGACGCGCTGCTGCAAGGCAACGGCGGCGACGACATCGCGCTCACCGACCTGACGCTCGACGGCGGCGGCCGGCCGCTGCCGCCGCGGCGCGGTCTCGTGCATCTGGCGCAGGCGCGCAACCTGCGCATCGCCGATTGCCGCTTCGAGAACACCGGTGGCAACGGCCTGTGGCTGGACGGGTGTTCGGGCACGCTGCGCGGTTCGACCTTCACGGGCATCGGCAGGAGCGCCGTGGTGTCGTTCGACGGCGCCGGGCTGCTGGTCGCGCAGAACGTCGTCATCGACGCCGCCGACAACGGCATCGAGATTTTGCGCAATGCCATCGGCGACGACGGCACCCAGGTGATCGACAACCGCATCGAGAACATCAGCGCCGGCCCCGGCGGCTCGGGACAGCACGGCAACGCCGTGGTCGTCTTCCGCGCCGACAACGTCATCGTGCGCGGCAACCGCATCCGCAACTGCGACTACTCCGCGGTGCGCGGCAACTCCGCCGCCAACATCCAGATCGCCGGCAACAGCGTGCTCGACGTGCGCGAGGTGGCGCTTTATTCGGAGTTCGCCTTTCAGGGCGCGGTGATCGCCCACAACACCGTCGACGGCGCGGCGATGGGGGTGGCGATCGCCAATTTCAACGAGGGCGGCCGGCTCTGCGTCGTGCACGGCAACCTGATCCGCAACCTCATTCCGAAGCGGCCGCCGGCCACCGCGCCGGACGACGAGGCCGGCGTCGGCATCGGCGTCGAGGCCGACACCGCGGTGACCGGCAACGTCATCGAGAACGCGCCGCGGATCGGCATTCTGGCGGGGTGGGGACAATATCTGCGCGACGTGACGATCACCGGCAACGTGATCCGCGGCGCGCCGATCGGCATCGGCGTCTCGGTGGTGGATGGCGCCGGCACAGCGCTGGTCGGCAACAACCTGATTTCAGGCGCGCGCCGCGCGGCGGTGGCGGGCTTCGACCACGCGCTGCCGGTGACCGGCGACCTCACCCGCGAGGGCGCCGCACGCCTGCCGCAGGTCGCCCTTCACGGCAACGTGGTTCGCTAGAGCGCTTTCAGCATGGCCGCCGACGGCCGCGTGGTCCGCCACGCCGCGCCGCTATCGACATCGGCGCGACAGGCATCGAACGATACGACCTCGCCGTCCGCCGCCGGTTCGGGCTCGCACGGCGCCAGCAGTTGCCACGCCGCAACCGCGCGCTCGGCGTCGTTGAGGTCGGCGGCAAACGAGGCTTCGGAATAGTAACGCTGCCACCGGCCGGACCGGCGCAGGTCGGTCAGGTGGTCGAGACGCCGTTCGGCAAGCTCGCGCCAGCGGGTCACGATGCGGCGGTCCAGCGCCGCCTGGGGTCGATGTGTCATGAAAAAGTCCGTTGGTGGACCACGACGGACGCAAGACGCAACGACAACCGAATCAGCCAGACTGTTGCCATAGTTTGGGCCAAATGGCGCCCGAGTTCCACCCCGCGCGGGGCCGTGCGCGGTACTTTTTAGCGGCTGCAATCCGCACGATTCCGCACCCGAACCGAAAACACCCGTGAGAGCGATGAGCGACGGCCGCCCTCGGGAGCGGCGTGCATCGAACGGCCGGACGCATACGCCCGGTACCCGGCGCCGGCACCGCGCGGGCAACCGAGGAACATCGCCGCGTGTCCTCCGTTGTCGCTGCTGGTGAAGCGGGAAAATCGCAATGACAGCATCTGACAACCGGAAGGCCTGGGACATCGCCGAGGACATCGGCATCTGTTTTTTCGGGACCGGCGCCAACCAGTATCCGATGGCCGCGATGGTCCGGAAAGACGAGGACGCGATCTACTTCCTCACCGATGCCGGCAGCGAAAAGATTGCGGAGATCGGCAACGGCAAATCCGTCCAGCTGACGTTCAGCGACACGGGTTCGAACGAGTTCCTGTTCGTCGAGGGCGATGCGTCGGTCTCCAACGACCGGCGCAAGATCGCCGAGCTGTGGACCAGTTTTGCCAAGGCGTGGTGGGATTCCGCTGACGATCCGGCCATACGCCTCGTTACGGTTTCCCCGCGACGCGCCGAGTTCTGGGACGGGCCGAACCGTCTGGTCGCGGCAAGCAAGATGCTGTTCGCCGCGGCGACCGGGGGCCGGCCGGACCTGGGAGACAACCGCAAGACCGCGATGTAGCGAGGCCCGGATGCGCGAGCCGCCGGTGCGGAGGATACCACGCGATGGCAGACAAGACGAACAAGCCGCAAACCGACGAGATCCGCAAGACGCTGTCGGAGGACACACAGGCGGTGCCGCCGGTCGAGCCGCCACGCAATCCGGGAGCGAAATCCACGCCGGCGGACAGCGAGGCCGACAACGGGCTCGAACGGACCGAAGAGTCTCTTCGCGACGCCGAGGAGCAAGGCCGCATCGTGCGGCCGCGAAAGACGACGGACGATGTTCCGGTGTTCGAGCGGGGCGACTTGCCGCCCAAACTGTAGCCCTTCCCTCGGACCGCTCTCTCTCCAGAGATTTTTTGCTCCAGAGATTTTTTGTCGGCGTCGGGAACGGCCAGCGCGGCAGGTGGTTTGCTCGCCAGGATCGGCAAGACTTCCCCGGGGACCACCGATGTCAGAACGGCCTTTTCGCAGCCCGCTGATCGCCAAACTCGACGGCAGCGGTCGTTACATCGTCCGCAGCGCCTGGGAGGCGCTGGACTACCTCCAGACCTATTGGCAAGGCCCGCGAAATCCCACCTATGAACGCGCCCTCCGGCTGTGCCGGGACGCCCTCGACGGCTGGGTGTCGCCCGAGCGGGCCCGCCACGCCTTCAAGCAGGCGCTCCTTTCGGCGCATCTGTGGGTCAAGACGTAGGCGGCGTGCGGCTCTGGCTGAAATCCGCCGCGGCAACTGGAAACGCGGCAGAATCACACCGTAAAAACAAGAGACCCGCCCGGGGGGACAACCGGGCGGGTCAAGCCATACGGCGCCGGGGTGGATGGGCGCTCGCGCCGGTACGGCCTTGGGGAGGGGTCGGCTCCCTTGGCGTTGGTCGCAAGCGGACGCCGCGACGTTCAACTCCGCCAAAGATTTTTGCGGGCGCGCGATGGTCAAAGGACGCGGGCGCCGAACACGACCGCCTGCACCAGAAGCACGATCAGCGCGGTGGCGGCGGCGAAGGCGAGCAGCCGCGGCGACAACGCGGCCAGCATCCGGGCCGCCGTGCCCTGACGGGCGCGCGCCGGAAGCGGCTCGGATTCGATGGCCGTGAACAGGTTGTGCATGGCGCGCGGCGACGGCCCGCCGAGCGCGTCGTGAAGCAGAATGGTCTCGTTGTATTCTTCCTGCACCGCCGTGTAGTCGCGCGCGAGATGCGGGTCGCGTGCCAGCGCCGCGCGCACCCGCCGGGCGTCCGCCGTTCCGAGGCGGCCGGTGACGAGCCATGGCAGCAACAGTTCCGCCTCGCAGGGCGCTTCCGCAGGCTTGCGTTTGGTGGTTGCGATCATGATGCTCTTTGCTCCGCGCGGCCGTGAGCGGCCGGCATGCTGATGAAACGGCCCGGCAGGCCGAAGGTCCCACTCGACGTCCGAACTCACGGAAAGGCACGGTGCGTCTGCGGAAAAAACGCTGATATCGTCGCGACATACCACCGCGCGCCTCGATCTTGCCGATGTCTGTCGGGCGCACCCGCGGGAAGGTTCGAGCCGCTGACATAAAACTTCCGTCGTAATACCTCCGAGATGCAGCGCCGGGCGCCCGTGGACCGGCCCTCCCCGCCGCGTTTTTGCCACCGCGATCCCAACATTCCCCATGTTTTGCCGCCGTACCGACAAGGCGCTGCGGTTGAAAGGCCCGGGCTGGCGGCACGGGGAGACTGACATGCATATCAAGCAGGTCTGGTGCGCAGCTTTGATTTTGACGGCATGCCTGTGGGCCGGTTGGGCGACGCCGGCCATGGCGCAACTTTTCGGCATCGACCCGACGCCGGCCCAGGCACCGGCGGCCACCGCACCGGCGGCCGCGCCCGACAAACCGCTGGTGCTGAAAAAATATACCAAGCGCCGCAGCCGCAGTGCGAAGCACAGGAAGGCGCATCACGCCGCCAAACCGGCGGCCGCCAAGGCAGCAGCCGCCAAGACGTCATCCGACAAGGCGTCAACCGACAAGGCGTCGGCCGACAAGCCGGCCAACGACAAGCAGCAGGCAAAGGACGACGACGCGCGTGACGCGACCGGGGCCGCGCACGCCGACGCCAAACCCGACAACACCAGACCCGATCGCAAGTCCGACCCGATGAAGCCCGAGGTCGCGACGTCCGGCGCGCCGCAAGTGCCATCCCCGGTGTGGTCGGCGGTCCCGTCATCGGTCGCCAATGCCCGCGCCGAGCTCGACGGCGGCACCGCCGATGCCAACGCGGTCTTCACCAATAAGCCGACCATGCCGGCTCAGGCCGTCCCGCCGAGCCCCGCTCCGGCCACGCCGCCGCAAACGGCCGGCATGGCATCTGCGGCCGTCGCCACGCCTGCCACCGCGCCGGCCGCGGCCAAGACGATGCAGGCCGAACCGACGCTTGCCTCCGCCGATGCGGCCGAGCCGGTGCGGCTGATGTCCGCCATGGTCCAGAGCGGGGAGACGGCCAGCAGCGACGATTCGACCTGGAGCCGCACCTCGCTGATCGGAAAGATTTTCGTCGCCTTCGGTGGCCTGTTGATGCTCGCCTCGGCGGCACGGCTCTATATCGGCTGAGGGACCGCCCAGCGTCGCTCCGAAACCGTCGTCGCACCGCGCCGTCCGCCCTTGCGGGGGCGGCGGCAAGCGGGCACATTGCGCCGGCCGCGCAGGCCGCGCGGCAAAATTTCGACGTGCGCGACAGGGTGACCATGGCAACTTACGAATTCATCATCGTCGAACGGCAGGACGCCGTCGGCATCGTGCGGCTCAACCGTTCGAAAATGCTCAACGCGCTGTCGTTCGGCGTCTTCCGCGAGATCGCCGCGGCGATCGACGATCTCGAAGCCGACGACGCGATCGGCTGCATCGTCCTGACCGGCAACGAGAAGGCGTTCGCCGCCGGCGCCGACATCAAGGAGATGCAGCCCAAGGGCTTCATCGACATGTTCACCAGCGACTTCACCGCCATCGGCGGCGACCGCGTCGCGCGCTGCACCAAGCCGACCATCGCCGCGGTGAGCGGCTACGCGCTCGGCGGCGGCTGCGAACTGGCGATGATGTGCGACTTCATCATCGCCTCCGACACCGCGAAATTCGGCCAGCCCGAGATCACGCTCGGCACCATTCCGGGCATCGGCGGCACGCAGCGGCTGACGCGCGCCGTCGGCAAGGCCAAGGCGATGGACCTGTGCCTGACCGGCCGGATGATGGACGCCGCCGAGGCCGAACGCTCCGGCCTCGTCAGCCGCATCGTGCCGACCGACAAGCTGATGGAGGAGGCGCTGGCCGCCGCCGCCAAGATCGCCTCGATGTCGCGGCCGGCCACGGCGATGGCCAAGAACGCCGTCAACCGCGCGCTGGAGACGCCGCTCGCCGAGGGCATGAGCGTGGAGCGCGACCTGTTCCGCTCGACGTTCGCGCTGGACGATCGCTCCGAGGGCATGGCGGCGTTCGTCGAGAAGCGCAAGCCGGCCTTCAAGCATCGCTAGGGTTTGCTGCGTCCCGACGACGCCAAGCAAGAATACTCCAGGCGCCTGTGTCCCGGATGTGGCGCGGTATGAAATACCGCGCTGCTGATCCGGGACCGTTCCGACCTCGGCATGTCGCGGCGGTCCCGGGTCTGCGAAGCGGCGTTGCACGCCGCACCGCGCCCGGGACACGGCGGCACGGCCGGGCTTGACGCTTGACGATCCCGGCGAAAGCAACAACAACGCCCTAGTGAAAGTCGCGCGAGCGCGGCAGGATGCGCACGTCGCGCGGATGGCGGATGACGTGAGGCGTCTGCGGCGCGTCCGCATCGGGCGCGCCGCGCGCACGATCGGGCGCCGCCTCGTCCGGCAGGAACGGCGCGCGCTCGTGCAGGTCGTGCGACAGGCGATACAAATCCACTGAGCGATCGACCAGCCTCTCCGCCACCAGATGCACGACGCCCTCCGGGCTTCGCTGGATACGCCCCGCCACCAGCACCACGCGCGCGCCCATCACCTCCTTGCGGAAGCGCGCCATGACGCGGGCCCACACCACGACATTGACGATGCCGGTCTCGTCTTCCAGCGTCATGAAGACGACGCCCTTGGCGCTGCCCGGCTGCTGGCGCACCAGCACCACGCCGGCCGAGCGCACCATAGCGCCATCCGCCGCGCCGCTTGCGGCAGCGCAGTCCACCACGCCTTCGGCCAGAAACATCGCGCGCAGAAACTGCATCGGGTGGCCCTTCAGCGACAGCCGGATGCTCTGATAGTCGGCGACGACATGCTCGGCCAGCGGCATCGCCGGCAGCGCGGCGGCGGTCTCCTCGCGCTGCTCGCGCACTGCTGCCGCCGCGAACAGCGGCAGCGGCACGTCGTCCGGCAGCCGTCGCACCGCCCATAGCGCGGCGCGGCGGTCGAGCTTGAGCGAGCGGAACGCATCGGCGTCGGCGAGCAGCACCAGCGCCCGCTTCGGCAACGCGGTCGCGCGGGCAAACTCCTCCAGCGAGGCAAACGGGCCGCGCGCGCGAACCGCAATGATGCGTGCGTCCCAGTCCTCAGTCGCATCCCCGCATTTGAAGCCGTCGATCTGGCGAAAGCCGAGACGCAGTGCGAAGCGGCCGGCGCCCGCAGGCTCCAGCGTGTTGTCGCCGTGGCTGAAGCTCACGTCGATCGCGCGCACCTCGACGCCATTGGCACGGGCATCGCGCACGATCTGCGCCGGCGCGTAAAACCCCATCGGCTGCGAATTGAGCAGCCCGCAGGCGAACGCCTCGGGATGATAATGCTTGATCCACGACGAGGCATAGACGAGCTGCGCAAAGCTCGCGGCATGGCTTTCCGGAAAACCATAGGTGCCGAACCCCTCGATCTGCTTGAAGCAGCGCTCGGCAAACTCCTGCGGATAGCCGCGCGCCACCATGTTTCCGACCATGCGCTCGCGAAACTTGCCGACATCGCCCCTGTTGCGGAAGGTCGCCATCGAACGGCGCAACTGGTTGGCCTCGCTCGGCGAAAATTTCGCCGCAACGATGGCGAGCTGCATCGCCTGCTCCTGAAACAGCGGCACGCCGAGGGTGCGGCCGAGCACCGATTTCAATTCGTCGGGCGGACCGTGCTGCGGCGACGGCGAGGGATACTGAACCTTCTCGCCGTTGCGACGGCGCAGATAGGGATGCACCATGTCGCCCTGGATCGGACCGGGACGCACGATCGCCACCTCGATGACCAGATCGTAAAAGGTCTTCGGCTTGAGGCGCGGCAGCATGTTCATCTGCGCCCGGCTCTCGACCTGGAACACGCCAAGCGACTCGCCGCGCGACAGCATGTCGTAAACAGGCTTTTGCTCGCGCGGGATGGTGGCGAGCTCGAAGCGCTCGCCCTTGTGCGTCTCGATGAGGGCGAGACACTTGCGGATGCAGGTCAGCATGCCGAGCGCCAGCACGTCGACCTTCATCATGCGCACGATGTCGATGTCGTCCTTGTCCCACTCGATGAAGGTGCGCTCCGCCATCGCCGCGTTGCCGATCGGCACGTATTCGTCGAGCCGTTGCTGCGTCAGCACGAAGCCGCCGACATGCTGCGACAGATGGCGCGGAAAGCCGATCAGGTCGCCGGCCAGTGCCACGGCGCGACCGATCATCGGATTCATCGGATCGAGCCCGGCCTGTCGCACCTGCGCGGCGTCGATCTCGTGGCCCCGGCTGCCCCACACCGTATCGGCGAGCCGGGCGGTGACGTCCTCGGTCAGTCCGAGCGCCTTGCCGACGTCGCGGATGGCGCTGCGCGGACGATAATGGATGACGGTGGCGACGATGGCGGCGCGGGCGCGGCCGTAGCGGGCGAACACATACTGCATCACCTCCTCGCGCCGCTCGTGCTCGAAATCGACGTCGATATCGGGCGGCTCGCGGCGCTCCTTGGAAATGAAGCGCTCGAACAAGACCTGGGTCTCGGCCGGATTGACGGCGGTGATGCCGAGCACATAGCAGACCGCGGAGTTGGCCGCCGATCCCCTGCCCTGACAGAGAATGTCCTTGCGTCTGGCGAACGCCACCACGTCGTGCACGGTGAGGAAGTAATGAGCGTAATCGAGCTTGCGGATCAGCCGCAGTTCCTTGCGCAACAGCTTTTTGACCTGCGGCGGAATGCGGACCGGATAGCGGCGATGCGCGCCGCCCCAGGTCAGGTCTTCGAGGTGGCGCTGCGCGGTCTTGCCGGGCGGCACCGGCTCATCGGGGTACTGGTATTTGAGATCGTCCAGCGAAAAAACAATGCGCTCCGCAAGACGCAGCGTCTCGGCCAGCGCCTCCGGATGGTTACGGTAAAGCCGCGCCATCTCCTGTGGCGATTTGAGATGGCGCTCGGCATTGGCTTCGAGCGTGCGGCCGGCGGCATCGATGGTGGCCTTGTCGCGGATGCAGGTCAGCACGTCCTGCAACGGGCGCCGCGCCGCGTCGTGATAGAGCACGTCGTTGGTGGCGATCAGCGGCACGCCGGCCGCCGCCGCGAGCGCGCCGAGCCGGGCCGCGCGCCGCGCATCGCTGCCGCGATAGAGAAAGCTCAGCGCCAGCCATACGCCGGCGGCGGGCGAGCGCCGCAACGCGGCGAGAGTCCGGTCGATATCGTCGGCCACGAACCGGAACGGCGGCACCAGCACCAGCAACAGCCCTTCGGCCGCCTGCAAAAGGTCCGGCAGGCGCAGGTGACAGCCGCCCTTCTCCGCCGCGAGCTTGCCACGGGTGAGCAGCCGGCACAGCCGGCCGTAGGCGGCGCGGTCCTGCGGATAGGCGAGGATGTCCGGCGCGCCGTCGCAGAACACGAGACGCGCGCCGATCAAGAGTTTCGGCTTATAGCCGAGCTCGGGATTGTCGAGTTCGCCATAGGCGCGCACCACGCCGGCGAGCGTATTGCGGTCGGCGATGCCGACGGCGGCAAGCCCGAGGCAACTTGCTTGATGCACGTATTCCTGCGGGTGCGAGGCGCCATGCAGAAACGAAAAATTCGTCGTCACGCCGACCTCGGCGTAAGTGGCGGTACCGCGCCGCATCACGCGAACAGTCCGTGCATGAACCATTTCGGCTCCGCCGTCTCGCGCGCGTAGAGGCCGTCGCGATAGAGCCAGAAGCGCAGGCCCGTCTCGTCCTCGACGCGGAAGTAATCGCGCGTCGGCTGACTGGCCTCGTGCCGCCACCAGTCCATGGCGATGCGCTCGGGGCCTTCGGCGCGCGCCACGCGATGGCTGACGCGGCGCCAGGTGAAGCGCACCGGCGGGCCGTCCGGCACTTCGGCCATCACCTTGACCGGCTCCGGCCGCATCAACAGCCGCAACGGCCGCAGCGGCGGCTCCGCCGCGACGCGCGCCGGCCAGCGCGCCCGCGCCGCGGCCATAAGCCCGGCTTGCGCCGGCATCTCGACCACGGCGTGTTCGGGGATATGGGTGTCGTGCGGCAGATGCACGACGACGCGACGGCCGCCGAGCCGTGCCGCGATGCGATCGACCAGCGCCGCCACCTCGTCGTCGTCATGGATATGACTGTCGAGGTCGTGCTGCTCCTGCGCCACTGTCTCGGTGACGAGCGCCGACAGCCGCAGCAGGTCGAAGCCGAAGCCGGGGTCGAGCGGGTCGGCCAGCGCATCGAGCCGTTCGCGGAACAGCCGCAGCAGCGCGCGCGGCTCCGTCGCCGGCCGCGCCATGTCGAGCGTCAGCGCGCGCACCACGCCGTCGGTGCGGAAGAAGCGCGCCTCGACGCGGCGCGCACCCTTGCCCTGCTCAGCCATCGTCGCCGTCAACCGCTCGGCCAGCGATGCCAGGGCGGTCATGATCGCCGTGTCGGTCGCCACCGGCTCGGCAAAGCGTTTCTCCACCATGGTGTCCGGCGGCGGCCGGCGCGGCGAGATCGGCGCATCCTGCAAGCCCAGCGCTTCGTGCAGCGCGGCGGTGAAGCCGGCGCCGAAGCGTTCGGTGATCTCGGTGGAGGCGCGCGCAGCGACATCGCCGACGGTCTTCAACCCGGCGCGGCGCAGCGCGCGCGTGATGGCATCGTCGCAGCCGAGCGCGAACACCGGCAGCGCGCCGACCGCGGCCGCCTCGCCGCCGAGCTGCACGATGACGCTGTGATGCACGCACCGCAGCGCGCGGGCGCAGCCGGCGGTGGAAGCAATCGCGGCGCTGACGGCAAACCCCTGCCGCGCCAGTCCCGCGCACAGGTCGCGCAGCAACGCCGCCTCGCCGCCGAACAGATGCGCGCAACCGCTGACGTCGAGCAGCAACCCGTGCGGCGCGTCCTGCGCCACCAGCGGCGTAAACCGGTCGCACCAGTCGGCGATGGCCTCGAGCAGCCGGGCGTCGGCCGCGGGATCGTCGTCATGCACGGCGAGATCGGGACAGATGGCGCGCGCGCTCGCCAGCGGCAATTCCGGCGTCAGTCCGGCGCGGGCGGCGGCGGCATCGACGGCGACGAGCAGCAGCGCATTGTGCTGCCGCGCCACCGTCACGCACGGCCGCGCAGGATCGTCAGCCGGCGCGCGCGAGCGTTTGAGGCGATCGGTCGGCAGGCGCGGCAGCCACAGGCTGAGAATGCGCCGGCGGTTCACGGAAACAGCACGCATCACAATTCCATTCCATGATCCATTGCCCGGTCGGGCCATGACGGTTGCGCAAAAGGTGCGCCGCGAACCACGGCGTGCCCCACGCCGCTTCCGCCGCCAGGGGCGGCGAGCGCGCCGCCTGCACGCTCCAGCGCGTCTCGGCGGCACTGACGGCGGGCACGGCCGCCAGCCGCAGCAAAAGCGCGGTGACGCCGGAGC
>JBDHSY010000058.1:0-10953 GCA_039808405.1 Xanthobacteraceae bacterium | reverse complement strand
AACTGTCCTGGCTGCACTTCAATCGCCGGGTGCTGGAGGAGTCCGTCAATCCCGGCCACCCGCTGCTCGAGCGGGTGCGCTTCCTGTCGATCTCGGCCACCAACCTCGACGAATTCTTCATGGTGCGCGTCGCCGGCCTCAAGGGGCAGGTGCGCGCCGGCATCGTCGAGCGCAGCCCGGACGGCCTGACGCCCTCCGAACAGCTCGTCCGCATCAACCAGACCGTCTCGGGTATTGCCGGCGACCAGCAGGCGATCTGGCGCGACCTGCGCGTCGCGCTGGGAGAGACCGGGATCGTGCTGGTGGACGGTCGCGAGGTAAGCAAAAGCGAGCGCAACTGGATCGAGGATCACTTCCTCCATCACATCTTTCCGCTGCTCACCCCGCTCGCCATCGATCCGGCGCACCCGTTTCCGTTCATTCCCTCGCTCGGCTTCACCATCGCCCTGCAACTGTCGCGCCTGTCCGACGGCAAGGCGATGAACGCGCTGATCCGCATGCCGGGCAAGATCGACCGCTTCATCCGCCTGCCTGCGGGCAAGGACGGCGCGGTGCGGCTGATGACGCTGGAGCAGGCGACCGGACTGTTCATCGGTCGGCTGTTTCCGGGCTATGCGGTCAAGGGGCAGGGCGCTTTCCGCGTCATCCGCGATTCCGAACTGGAAATCGAGGAAGAGGCCGAGGACCTGGTGCGGCTGTTCGAGACCGCCCTGAAACGCCGTCGTCGCGGCTCGGTGATCCGCCTCGAGATCGAGGCGACCATGCCCGAGGAATTGCGCGCTTTCGTGCAGCGCGCGCTGTCGGCGTCCGACGACGAGGTGATGCTGGTGGGCGGCGTGCTGGCGATGAACGAGGTCGCCCAGCTGACCCGCCTCGACCGCCCCGACCTTGAGTTCACGCCCTATGTGCCGCGCCACCCGGAGCGGGTGCGCGACCACGGCGGCGATATCTTTGCCGCGATCCGGCAGAAGGACCTGATCGTCCATCACCCCTACGAGTCGTTCGACGTGGTTGTGCAGTTCCTGCAGCGCGCCGCGCGCGACCCCGACACGGTGGCGATCAAGCAGACGCTGTACCGCACCTCCAACAACTCGCCGATCGTGCGGGCGCTGGCGGAAGCGGCCGAGGCCGGCAAGTCGGTCACCGCGCTGGTCGAACTGAAGGCCCGCTTCGACGAGGAGGCCAACATCCGCTGGGCGCGCGATCTCGAACGCGCCGGCGTGCAGGTGGTGTACGGCTTCATCGAACTGAAGACCCACGCAAAGCTGTCGCTGGTGGTGCGGCGCGAGGGAACGGGGCTTGCCAGCTACGTCCATGTCGGCACCGGCAACTATCATCCGGTCACCGCGCGTATCTATACCGACCTGTCGTTCTTCACCTCCGACCCGGTGATCGCGCGCGACGTGGCGCGCGTCTTCAACTACATCACCGGCTATGCCGAGCCGCGCGACATCGAAAAGCTCGCGGTGTCGCCGCTGACGCTGCGCAGCCGCATCCTCGACCACATCCGCAACGAAGCGGCCTTCGCCCGCGCCGGCAAGCCGGCGGCGATCTGGATGAAAATGAATGCGCTGGTCGATCCCGACATCATCGATGCCTTGTACGACGCCTCGTGCGCGGGCGTGTCGATCGACCTCGTGGTGCGCGGCATCTGCTGCCTGCGTCCCGGCGTGCCGGGGCTGTCGGACAATATCCGCGTCCGCTCGATCATCGGCCGCTTCCTCGAGCACGGCCGCATCTACTGCTTCGGTATGGGCCACGGCCTGCCGTCGCCGAAGGCCGCCGTCTATATCTCGTCGGCCGACATGATGCCGCGCAACCTCGACCGCCGCGTCGAGGTGCTGTGTCCGCTGGAAAATACCACGGTGCATCAACAGGTTCTCGAACAGATCATGGTCGCGAACCTGAAAGACACGGAACAGAGCTGGCGCTTGTTGCCGGATGGATCGTCAACCCGTATGAAAGCCGCGAGGGGCGAGGAGCGATTCAACGTCCACGATTACTTCATGACGAATCCGAGTCTGTCCGGCCGTGGAAAGTCACTCAAGGAATCATCGCCCCGTCGTCTCACGCGCCGCGCGGAGCGCCAGCAGTCGCCGCAGTAAAAGCACGGCGCGCGCGGCGGCCGCGCGCTCCATCGCCGTCATCGACATCGGTTCCAACTCGGTTCGTCTCGTCGTCTATCAGCGGCTGGTGCGCGACCTCGCGCCGCTGTTCAACGAAAAGACGCTGTGCGCATTGGGCCGCGAGGTGCAGAGCACCGGGCTGCTCGCACCCGACGCGATCGCCAAGGCGCTGGCGGCGCTGAAGCGCTATCGCGCGCTGTGCCGGACGATGAAGGTCGGCCGCGTGCTCGCCATCGCCACCGCCGCCTGCCGCGATGCCGCCAACGGCGCAGAGTTCATCGCACGGGCCGAGCGCGCCTGCGGCACCACGATCGACGTGCTGCCGGGCGCGCGCGAGGCGCGGCTGTCGGCGCTCGGCGTCGCTTCCGGGTTTCACCATCCCGACGGCATCGTCGGCGACCTCGGCGGCGGTTCGCTCGAACTGATCGACATCCACGATCACGACCTGCGGTTCGGGCAGACGCTGCCGCTCGGCGGCCTGACGCTGCTCGACCGTTCGAAGAAATCGCCCAAGCGCGCCGCCAGGATCGTGCGCGACGAACTGGCCAAGGCGTCCCATCTCAAGGGTGGTGCCGGGCGCAACTTCTATGCCGTCGGCGGAACCTGGCGGGCGTTGGCGCGGCTGCACATCGTCCAGAGCGGCTACCCGCTGCACGTCATGCACGGCTACTCCATCCCGGCCAAGGAGGCGCTCGCCTTCGCGCGCAAGGTGCGGCGCTATGCGGTCGCCAACGTGCTGGCCGACGTCGAGGAGGTCGCCGGACAGCGGCGGCCGCTTCTGACCTACGCGGCGCTGGTGCTGGAGCACATCATCCGCATCGCCAAGCCAGCGGCGATCGTGTTCTCCACCTACGGCGTGCGCGAGGGATTGCTGTTCGAACTGATGCCGGAGACCGAGCGCCGCCGCGACGGGCTGATCGCCGCCGCACGCACCCTCAACGATCTGCGCGCGCGCGCGCCGCGCCATGCCGACGACCTGATCGACTGGACCGACCGGCTCGCCAAGGCGATCGGTCTCAAGGAGACCGCGGACGAGCGCCGCCTGCGCCACACCGCCTGCCTGCTGTCGGACATCGGCTGGCGCGCCCATCCCGACTATCGCGGCCAGCAGACCATGGCGGTGGTGTCGAACGGCAATTTCGGCACCGTCAGCCATCAGGGGCGGGCGTTTCTCGCGCTTGCGGTGTTCTATCGCTACGCCGGCCTCAAGGCCGAGAACGAGGCGCCCGACCTGGTGCGGGCGCTGGTGCCGCCGCGCCTGGCCGAGCGCGCCCGCCTGATCGGCGCAATGATGCGCGTCGCCATGCTGATCTCGGCGGCGCAGCCCGGCGTGCTGGTGGCCACCCGCTTCCGCAACGAGGGGCGCAAGCTGAAGCTGGTGTTCGAGCCGCGCGTCGCAGCGCTTGCCGCCGACCGCGTGGCCAGCCGTTTCAAGCAGTTCGCGCGGCTGGTCGGCCGCAGCGGCACGGTCGTCACCCCTTAAGGGTTATTCCCGCTCGACCGGAATCACGCGGCCGCGCTCGATGCCGAGCGCGAGCTGGCCGTGCTTGAGCGCCAGCGCCTTGTCGCCGAACAGCTCGCGCCGCCAGCCCTGCAATGCCGCCACCTCGGCGCCGTCGTCGTCGGCGATCCGCTCGAGATCGTCGACGGTCGCGATGATCTTGCTCGCCACCGCGTGGCGCTCGGCGGTCATGCGCAACAGCACCTTGAGCAATTCGACCGTGGCCGCTGTGCCGTTGCCGTTGCGCGGCCGCTCCAGCTTCGGCAGCGTCGCCGGGTCGCGTGCGAGCCCCCGCGCCACCGCATCCAGCACGTCCTGTCCCCACTTCGAGCGCTCGAACCCTTTTGGCACCGAACGCAGTCCCGCGAGCCGTTCCAGGCTGGTCGGCGGGTGCGTGGCGATGTCGCCGATCACGTCGTCCTTGAGCACCCGCGAGCGCGGCACGTTGCGGCTCTGCGCCTCGCGCTCGCGCCAGGCGGCGACCTCCATCAGCACGGCTAGTTCTTTCGGCTTGCGCACCCGCGATTTCAGCCGCTCCCAGGCGTGGCCGGGGTCGGCGTCGTAGGTGCGCGGCGAGGTCAGAACCTCCATCTCCTCGGAGACCCAGTCGCTGCGGCCGCGCTTCTTGAGGTCGGCGTCGAGCCGGGCGAACACGTCGCGCAGATAGGTGACGTCGGCCAGCGCATAGGCGATCTGCGCGTCCGACAGGGGCCGGCGCGACCAGTCGGTGAAGCGGTGGGTCTTGTCCGGGCGATGGCCGGTGATGCGCTCGACGAGCTGGTCGTAGGCGATCGACTCGCCATAACCCAGCACCATGGCGGCAACCTGGGTGTCGAAGATCGGGGCCGGGACCAGTTTTGCATGGTGCCAGACGATCTCGATGTCCTGCCGGGCGGCATGAAACACCTTCAGCACCTTCGGGTCGGCCATCAGGTCGAAGAACGGCGTGAGGTCGAGCCCCTCGGCCAGCGCGTCGATCGCCACCGCTTCCTCGGTGCTGGCGAGCTGCACCACGCAGAGGATGGGGTAGTAGGTGGTTTCCCGCAAAAATTCGGTGTCGACCGTGATGAACGGATGGGCGGTCAGGCGGGCGCGGGCGGCGGCAAGCTCGGCGGTGGTCGAAATCAGCATCATGGCCGCCTGAATAACCTCTCCGGGGCCGCTTGTCGCCCCGCTTCTGCCGGAAAAAAGCGCGGAAGGCGGGGTTGCGGATCGCGCTGTTGCCGGTTCCGGCGGGCTCGGGTAAACCCGTGCGGCCGTGTCCGTTGCGGCGGCTTCTTCGATCGATCTTCAGGAACTCCATGCATCGCTATCGGTCCCACACCTGCGGCGCGCTCCGCGACAGCCACATCGACGAGACCGTCCGCCTGTCGGGCTGGTGTCACCGCATCCGCGACCATGGCGGGGTGCTGTTCATCGACCTGCGCGACCACTACGGCCTGACCCAGTGCGTGGCCGACCCGGATTCGCCGGCCTTCAAGATCGCCGAAACGCTGCGCGCGGAGTGGGTGGTGCGGATCGACGGCAAGGTGCGCCGCCGCCCCGAGGGCACCGACAATCCCGAGCTGCCGACGGGAGCGGTCGAGGTCTATATCCGCGAGATCGAGGTGCTGGGGCCGGCGGCCGAACTGCCGTTGCCGGTGTTCGGCGAGCAGGAGTACCCCGAGGACATCCGGCTCAAGTACCGTTTCCTCGACCTGCGCCGCGAGCGGTTGCACCAGAACATCATGACGCGCGGCGCGATCATCGATTCGATGCGCCGGCGCATGAAGGAGGCCGGCTTCTTCGAGTTCCAGACGCCGATCCTGACGGCTTCGTCGCCGGAAGGCGCGCGCGACTTCCTGGTGCCGAGCCGCATCCATCCCGGCCGCTTCTACGCGCTGCCGCAGGCGCCGCAGCAGTACAAGCAGCTTCTGATGATGTCCGGCTTCGACCGCTACTTCCAGATCGCGCCGTGCTTCCGCGACGAGGACCCGCGCGCCGACCGCCTGCCGGGCGAGTTCTACCAGCTCGATCTCGAGATGAGCTTTGTCACGCAGGAAGACGTGTTCGCGGCGATGGAGCCGGTCGTCACCGGCGTGTTCGAGGAGTTTGCCAACGGCAAGCCCGTCACCAAAGGCTGGCCGCGCATTCCGTTCGCCGAGGCGTTGCGCAAATACGGCACCGACAAGCCGGACCTGCGCAACCCGCTCGAGATGCAGGACGCCTCGGAGCATTTCCGCGGCTCCGGCTTCAAGGTGTTCGCGCGCATGCTGGAGGATGACAAAAGCGAGGTCTGGGCCATTCCGGCGCCGGGCGGCGGCAGCCGCGCCTTCTGCGACCGCATGAATGCGTGGGCGCAGGGCGAGGGCCAGCCCGGCCTCGGCTACATCATGTGGCGCGAGGGCGGCGAGGGCGCCGGGCCGCTCGCCAAGAACATCGGCGGCGAGCGCACCGAAGCGATCCGCGCCGCGCTCGGCATGAAGGCGGGCGATGCGGCGTTCTTCGTGGCCGGCGACCCGCAGAAATTCTGGAAGTTCGCCGGACTGGCCCGTACCAGGGTCGGCGAGGAGTTGAACCTGATCGACAAGGACCGGTTCGAACTGGCCTGGATCGTCGATTTCCCGATGTACGAATACAACGAGGAAGAGAAGAAGATCGACTTCTCCCACAACCCGTTCTCGATGCCGCAGGGCGGGCTGGAGGCGTTGCAGACGCAGGACCCGCTGACCATCAAGGCGTTCCAGTATGACATCACCTGCAACGGTTACGAGATCGCCTCCGGCGGCATCCGCAACCATCGGCCCGAGGCGATGGTGAAGGCGTTCGAGATCGCCGGCTACGGCGAGAAGGAGGTGGTGGAGCGCTTCGGCGGCATGTACCGCGCCTTCCAGTACGGCGCGCCGCCGCATGGCGGCATGGCGGCCGGCGTCGACCGCGTCGTCATGCTGTTGTGCGGCACCACCAATCTGCGCGAGATTTCGCTGTTTCCGATGAATCAGCGCGCCGAGGACCTGTTGATGGGCGCGCCCGGCCCGGTCACGCCGAAGCAGTTGCGCGAACTGCATATCCGGCTCAATTTGCCCGAAGGCTGAGCCGCAGGCAGGGGCAGCACAGACCTGTCGGGCGGCGAGGCGAGCGACGAAGAGAGGACAGCGAGGACAACGTGTCAGCATCCCATTCCGACGATCTGAAAACTGCAGCTCTGGCCTTCCATCGTCTGCCCCGCCCCGGCAAGCTCGAAATTCAGGCGACCAAGCCGCTCGCCAACCAGCGCGACCTGGCGCTGGCCTATTCGCCCGGCGTCGCCGCCGCCTGCGAAGCGATCGCCGACGACCCGCAGGAAGCGGCCTCCCTCACCAGCCGCGCCAACCTCGTCGCCGTGATCTCCAACGGCACCGCGGTGCTGGGCCTCGGCAATATCGGGCCGCTCGCCTCCAAGCCGGTGATGGAAGGCAAGGCGGTGCTGTTCAAGAAGTTCGCCGGCATCGACGTGTTCGACATCGAGATCGCCGCCGACACCGTGGAGCGCGTGGTCGAGACGGTGGCGGCGCTGGAGCCGACCTTCGGCGGCATCAACCTCGAGGACATCAAGGGGCCGGACTGCTTCGAGATCGAGGCGCAGCTCAAGGCGCGCATGAAGATTCCGGTGTTTCACGACGACCAGCACGGCACCGCGATCATCGCGGCCGCGGCCATCGTCAACGGCCTCCTGCTCAACGGCAAGAACCTCAAGGACTGCAAGATCGTCGCGAGCGGCGCGGGCGCGGCGGCGATCGCCTGCCTCAACCTCCTTGTGTCGATGGGCGCCGAGCGCAAGAACATCTGGGTCTGCGACCAGACCGGCCTGATCTACGACGGCCGTAACGAACGCATGGACCGCTGGAAACAGCAGTATGCGCAAAAGACCGATCTGCGCACGCTGAGCGACGTGATCGCCGGCGCCGACATCTTCCTCGGCCTGTCGGGCCCGAAGGTGCTGACCGGCGACATGGTCAAGGCGATGGCCGACAACAAGCCGCTGGTGCTGGCGCTCGCCAACCCGACGCCGGAGATCATGCCGGAGGAGGCGCGCCTGGCGCGCCCCGACGCGATGATCTGCACCGGGCGCTCCGACTATCCGAACCAGGTCAACAACGTCCTGTGCTTCCCCTTCCTGTTCCGCGGCGCGCTCGATGT
Source organism: Xanthobacteraceae bacterium (assembly GCA_039808405.1). Taxonomy (GTDB): domain Bacteria; phylum Pseudomonadota; class Alphaproteobacteria; order Rhizobiales; family Xanthobacteraceae; genus PRO6. The sequence continues at coordinate 3,168 of JBDHSY010000058.1, read as the reverse complement.
CGGCGCCACCGCCATCAACGAGGACATGAAGCGGGCCGCCGTCGACGCCATTGCCCAGCTCGCGCGCGAGGTGCCCTCGGATGCCGCCGCCGGCACGGAAGGCGGCGACGTGCAGGGCTTTGGCCCCGGCTCCCTGATCCCGCCTGCGTTCGATCCCCGCCTGATCCTGCGCATCGCGCCGGCGGTCGCCAAGGCGGCGATGGACTCCGGCGTCGCGACGCGCCCGATCGCCGATTTCGACCAGTACCGCGAGCAGCTCGAGCGCTTCGCCTTCCGCTCGGGCCTGATCATGAAGCCGGTGTTCCTGAAAGCGCGCTCTCAGCCGGTGCGCGTCATCTACGCCGAGGGCGAGGACGAGCGCGTGCTGCGCGCGATCCAGGCGGTGCTGGAGGAAAAGCTGGCGCGGCCGATCCTGGTCGGCCGGCCGTCGGTGGTCGAGACGCGCATCAAGCGGCTTGGCCTCGCCATCCGCGCCGGCCACGATTTCGATCTCGTCAACCCGGAAGACGATCCGCGCTACCGCTCCTATGTGCAGAGCTATATCGACGCCGCCGGCCGCTACGGCGTGACGCCGGAGGCGGCGCGCACGGTGGTGCGTACCAACGCCACCGTGATCGCGGCGCTGGCCGTGGTGCGCGGCGAGGCCGACGCCATGCTGTGCGGCGTCGAGGGGCGTTACATGAGCCACCTGCGCCATATCCGCGAGGTGATCGGCGGGCGCCCCGGCGCCGGCGATTTCGCGGCCCTGGTGCTGATGGTGACCAGCAAGGGCGCGTTCTTCCTCGCCGATACCCAGGTGCGGCCGAACCCGAGCGCCGAGGAGCTGGCCGATCTGGCCGCCTGCGCCGCCCAGCACGTTCAGCGCTTCGGGCTCAAGCCCAAGATCGCCTTCGTCTCGCACTCCGATTTCGGCAGCTACGACACCGAGTCCTCGCGCAAGATGCGCAATGCCACGGAGCTTCTGGCCGAGCGGCGGCCCGATCTCGAAGCCGACGGCGAGATGCAGGGAGCGACCGCGCTGTCGCAGCTCAAGCGCGACTACGTGCTGCCGCAGTCGCGGCTCGAAGGCGTCGCCAACGTGCTGATCATGCCCAATCTCGATGCCGCCCACGTCGCCTATCAGATGATCAAGGAGCTGGCCGACGGCCTGCCGGTCGGGCCGATGCTGATCGGCCCGGCGCGCCCGGCGCACATCCTGACGCGCTCGGTGACCTCGCGCGGCATCCTCAACATGACGGCGGTGGCGGCGGTCGAGGCGCAGGAGCATTCGGGGCGGGCGCAGCACAGCCTGTTCTGAGGCCGATCCGTCCCGCTACCGGACGGATCAGGCCGATAGGCGCACGGCGTGCCGTCTGATATCATGGAACGACGCAAGCGGGGCTGGCCATGACTGCGCTGATTTCCCTCGGACGGGTGCTGTTCGCGCTTCTCTTCATCGTGTCGGGCGCGGCAAAACTGTTCGACCTGCCGGGGACCGCACAGGAAATCGCGACCCGCTTCACGATGCCGGCCGATCTCGCGGGCTTTGCCGCCGACGTCGAGGCCGCGACCTCGTTCACGGTGGCGCAGATGCTCGCGGTCGCCGCCGGCGCGATCGAGTTCGTCTGCGGCGTGCTGATCGCCTTCAATATCGGCGTGCGTTTCTTCTCGTTCGTGCTGGTGCTGTTCCTGATCGCGACCACGGTCTATGCCCACGACTTCTGGAATCAGACCGGCCCGGATGCGCGTGCCAGCATGGTCGAGGCGCTGACCAACCTGTCGCTGATCGGCGCGCTCCTGGTGCTCGCGGGCCACGGCCGGGCCGAGCCCGAGATGGCGACGCCGCCGCAAAAGACCTACAGCGAGTTGTGAGCGGCCGCGCCGTCAGCGCGCGCGGCGCCACGCCGTCAGCGTAACGCCGTCGGCCGGGTCGAGCAGGCGCGTCTCCTCCGGCGTCAATCCGTGCTCCCGCAGCACGTCGTCGGGCACGGCCGGCAAGCCGAAGGCGGGACGGCCGCCGGGAATCCGGACACGCGGGGCGTGCGACAGCCAGAACGTATCGTAGCGGTCGAGGAACATGCGGAACACGTCCGGGCCGCCGATCACGGCGACCATACGCGCGGCCGCGCCGGCTTGAGCGCGGGCGTCCTCGCAGGCCTGCTCGAACGACGCGCCGGCCGGATTCCACAACGTCGCGTTCGGGTTGGACGGGTCGGGCGCGAGGCCCGCGACCGCGTGCGTCAGTACCACACGGCGCCGCTGCGGCGAGCGCGGCTGATCCTCGTAGGAGTTGCGGCCATGGACGATGAGATCGGCGCGCTCGAGGAGCGCCTCGAACCAGCGCTGATCGCCGGGGAATTTCAGCGCCTCCGGCATCTGGCCCTCGGCGTCGGCGAGCATCCCGTCGGCCGAGACGATGACGCAGCCCTCGATCTGCGGCGTTGCCGCGCCGGCGTCCGTCACATCGATGCCTATTCCGAGATGGTCTGCACGACCGACGACACCGGCCGGGTCGACACCGTCGGCAGTTTCGCGTCCTTCAGAAGCATCTCGTCGTATTGCGCAAGCGTCTGCACCGGTGCCTTCGGCTTCATCGCGACTACCTTGTAGCCGCCGGCCTTGAGGCGGCGCAGCAGCGTCGGCAGCGCATCGGCGGTCTGCTTCTTGAAGTCGTGCATCAAGAGGATGCCCTTGCCGTGCTTCTCGAGCTTGGTCATCAGCGTGTTGACCACCTGCTCGCCGTTCTTGGCCTTGAAGTCGAACGAGTCGATGTCGCAGGAGAAGATCGCGATGTTGCGCTCGCCGAGATAGGTGACGACGGCCGGCGGATGTTGCAGCGCCGGGAAGCGGAAGAACGGCGCCGGCGCGGCGCCGAGCGCCCAGCGCACCGCGGAAAATCCCTTCTCGATTTCCTCCTTCGCCTGCTCGGGTGTCATGCCCTTGCGGTTGAGGTTGGCGTGCGACCAGGTATGGGCGCCGACGGTGTGGCCGGCCGCTGCGACCTGCTTGAGGATCTCGGGGTGATAGGTGGCGTGCTTGCCGATCGAGAAAAAGATGCCTGTGGTGCATTCGTCGGCCAGCGCCTTGAGCACGGCCGGCGTGTTGACCGGCAACGGGCCGTCGTCGAAGGTCAGCACCACCTCCTTGTCGCGCAAAAAGTCGAGCTGCTTGAAGTGCTCGAAGCCGAAG
>JBDHSY010000057.1:0-11011 GCA_039808405.1 Xanthobacteraceae bacterium | reverse complement strand
AACCGGGGCGATGCCCCCAGCCCGGGCGCGATCCGCTCCAGCCGGGACGGCCAGGGCGGCCAGCCCAGTTACCGCCGCCGCCGGGCCTCACCGCGAAGGTACGGCCGCCGGAGGTGCGTGCGCCGCCAAACGAGTGAGAGCCGCCAAAACTGCGGCCGCCACCGCCCATGGCCGCGCCACCGCCGCCCCGTCCGCCGCCCATGACCGCGCCGCCACCGCCGCCGCCTCCGCGGACGACACCGCCGCCTCCGGCTTGCGCATAAGCGGGAGCCGCGGCCAGCAAGGGCATAATCAGCGCCATCGCGGCGACGGTCCCTAAAATCTTCGAATAAATCATATACACCTCCTCTGACATGCGGCTCCAACCGGGCAAGGAAGGCCTGAGTTCCCGCAGGAGCCGTCACGATCTTCTGATCGCACTGTGGGCGGTCGAAACTGTACTCGCCGTGAACGGATTTGGCCCAAACAGTGGCAGCTATCTGCCCTGCGGTCACCGCGGCCTTGCGGCTGGACAAACCGGGCCGGGGCGTGCATCAAGGCGCGGATTTCGGCGGGATGCGGCAATGAAGCAGTTTTGGCTCAAATTCTTCACCTGGTGGAGCAGCCAGACGTTCGGCACGCAGTTGTGGACGTGGCGATTCGGCGAGCTGGTCGGCGAGGACGAGGAGGGCAACCGCTACTACCGCACCAAGGGCGGCAAGATCGATCCGACGCTCGGCTTCGAGCGGCGCTGGGTGATCTATAACGGCTATGCCGAGGCGTCGCGGGTGCCGCCGTCGTGGCACGGCTGGCTGCATCACACCGTCGATACGCCGCCGACGGCGGAGACCTACACGCCGCGCCTGTGGGAAAAGCCGCACCGTCCCAACATGACCGGCACGCCCGACGCCTACCGGCCGTCCGGTTCGACGCTCGCCTCCGGCCAGCGCCCCAAGGCGACCGGCGACTACCAGCCCTGGACGCCGGCTTGAGGCCGGCACAAGCGCAAGTCTCCCCGGACGCTGCTGCGCGACCGCCCTTCCGCCGCCGCATTCGCCGTGTTAACCGGCGACGCGTCTGGTCGCGGCTACCCTGCGACCGGCTTTAAATTGCCGATTGAAACCGCCATGCTGTCCCGCCTCGGCACCACCGGCCTGATGCTCGTCGCCGCGGCTTGGCTTGCGGCGGGCACGGCTGCGCACGCGCAGATCGGCACCATCTTCTCCGATCCGCCGTTGCGGCCGCCCGGCAACATTCCGGGCTCGGCGCAGCCGGACTACGACGCCGAGGAAGAAGACGTGCCCGAGTTGCCGCCACAGGGTCGCGTGCTGCCGGCGCCGAATCAGTTTCCCCGCGGCCAGGGCGTGGCCCCGCCCGGACCCGTGCAGACGCAGCCGCTGCCGCCGCCGCCGGGAACGACGGTGGTGCCGCGCAATGGGCCCGGCACGGCAACGGCGCCGCCGGCCCAGCAACAGCAGCATCAGCAACAGCAACAGCCGGCGCCCCCTCAGGGCGCGAAGGCCGCGCCGCCGTCGCCGGCCACGCTTCAGCCGGGCGACGAGATCGTCACCGCGCCGCCGGCGCAGAAGATCGTCAACAAGAAAGCGGTGTTCTCCGGCCTCGATAAAATCACCGGCCGCATCACCTCCTTCGATACCGATATCGGGGAGACGGTGCAGTTCGGCGCGCTGCGGGTGAAGGCCGACGCCTGCTTCACACGGCCCGCGACCGAGGCGGCCAACACCGATGCGTTCGTCGAGGTCGACGAGATCACGCTGCAGGGCGAGGTGAAGCGGATTTTTTCCGGCTGGATGTTTGCGGCCAGCCCCGGCCTGCATGGCGTCGAGCATCCCGTCTATGACGTGTGGCTGACCGACTGCAAGGAGCCGGACGCAACCGTTGCCGCGAGCGAGCCGGCGCCTGCCCCGGCGCGGGCCACGCCGGCACCGCAGCAGAAGCGCGTGCAACGCGCGCCGGTGTCGCAGCCGCCGCGCCAGCCGAGCCTGTTGCCCCCATTCCAGCAGTAGGTATCGCTCGCAGCTTTTTTTGCTTTCGATGGACTGGGGAGCAAAGCCGCGCGGTTTTGTTCTGACGCGTTTTCGGCACGCGAACCGGCGCCGCCCGCGGGTCAGGCCTCAGGCGCATTTCCCGGGCCTGCGTCGCTCGAAAACGCCGGTGCTCCGCGCGCTGCGATGATCGCCAGCGCCGCGGCGCCCGAAAGCGGTGCGTCGGCGGCGAGTTGTGCGACGTCGGCCTCGCCGCGGATCGCCTGATCGAGCATCGCGAGATAGCGGCGGCGCTGAATCTCGATGGCGCCGAACTGGCGCAGGTGGTCGGTCACGAACTGCGTGTCGAGCAGCACGAAGCCGCCGGCGATCAGCCGCGCGACGAGATGCACCAGCGCCACTTTCGACGCGTCGCGCGCTTCGTGGAACATGCTTTCGCCGAAGAACGCGCGCCCGAGGCTTACGCCGTACAGTCCGCCGACCAGTTCGTCGCCGCGCCAGACCTCGATGCTGTGGCAGTGGCCGAGGCCGTGCAGCGCGGTGTAGAGGTCGCGGATGCGGCCGTTGATCCAGGTGTTGTCGCGATCGGCCCGCGGCATCGCGCAGCCGGCGATCACCGCCTTGAAGGCGCGGTTCGCCGTCACCGTGAAGGCGTCGCGTCGCACCGTGCGGGCAAGCCGCGCCGGCACGCTGAAGCCGTCGAGCGGAATGATGCCGCGGCGCTCCGGCTCGACCCAGAACAGCGAGGGGTCGTCGGCGCTTTCCGACATCGGAAAGATGCCGCAGGCATAGGCGCGCAGCAGCACGTCCGGCGTGATCTCGGGCGACCCCTGGCTGCGTGACGACATGCGGCGATTATAAGCTGCCGCGAGGCAAAACGGGATGTGGTTTTGTGTCGGCGGTCAGGCCGGCTGCGCGGCGGGTGTCGCCGCCGCCGCGGCGAACCGCACCACGATGCGGGTGCCGCTATGGGCCGGGTCGCGGCTGACGTCGGCCCCGAGCTTGTCGGCCATCGCCGCCACGATGCGCTGGCCCATGCCGGTGGAGCGCGCATCGGGCCTGGCCTGAAAGCCGACGCCGTCGTCGGCGATGACGAGCTCGAGCTCGTCGTCGTGGCAGGCGAGGGTGACGTGGATCGGACCGGCGCAGTCGGGGTAGGCGTACTTGACGGCGTTCATCACCAGCTCGTTGACGATGATGCCGATGGCGACGGCACGGTCGGGGTCGATCTCCACCACCGTGGCGGTCAGCGTCAGCCGGGACATGCGGTTGCCCTCGGCCGAGCGCCGCAGATCCTCGAGCAGCGCTTCGAGGTACTGGTTGAGCAGCACGCTCTTGAGGTCGTGGGAGGTGTACAGCCGGCGATGCACCTGCGCCACGGCCGTCACCCGGCCCATGGCGTTGGTGAGCGCCGCCTTGACGTCGTCGTCGGCGCTGGAGGCCGCCTGCAGGTGCAGCAGCGACGCGATGATCTGCAGGCTGTTGCCGACGCGGTGGTTGACCTCGCGCAACAGCATCGCCCGCTCGGCGGCCAGCGCCGCATAGCGGTCGCGCGAGGCATGGATCTCGGCTTCAGCCGCGTCGCGCGCCTTGCGCACCATGGCCTGATCGATGGCGCCGGTGACGGCGACATGCAGCAGCGCGACGAAATCGCTGTGGCCGTCGTTGACGAGATAGTCGGCCGCGCCTGCCTTCAGCGCCGCCACCGCCGTGCGGCTGCCCTGCGAGGCCGCGACGAACACCACCGGCGGTGCATCCGGCAATGCCTGGATGCGTTCGAGCGTCGCCAGGCCCTCGGTGCCGGGCCGGCTCTGGTCGAGCACGACGGCGTCGACACCACCCTCCTGGACGCGGGCGATGCCGGCTGCGCCGTCCGGAGCGCGCTCGATGCGAAAACCCTGCCGCTTCAAGCCGGCTTCGACGGCGCGGGGGAGGCCCGCACCAAAGTCGATATAGAGCAGGGTCCGTTCCTGAGCCGTCATCGCCCTTGCTCGTCTCCTCCGTTTCCCGGCACGACAGGCTCTGGCGCGCGGCCGCGCGCCAGAGGGTCTGTTTTCGCAATGTCGGGGCTGACAATGAAGTCCGGACAAGCATGGACACCGCACCGCCACACACGCCGCTGCACGGAGAGGTGCTGTGCTGCGCCGACACTTGGCGAAAAAACGCCGCGTCTGCGATTTGGTTCCATCGGTGACAGTCGCCTGCCGCGCTCAAGGCGAGGGCGCGCCGTGGTCCAGATACTGTTCGAGCCAGTGGATATGATAGTCGCCATCGATGATCGCCGATTCGCGGACCAGGGCGCGAAACAGCGGCAGCGTCGTCTCGATGCCTTCGACCACCATTTCGTCGAGCGCGCGGCGCAGCCGCATCAGGCATTCCGAGCGGGTCTTGCCGTGCACGATCAGCTTGCCGACCAGCGAATCGTAATAGGGCGGAATGACGTAGCCCTGATAGACGGCGGAATCGATACGCACGCCCATGCCGCCCGGCGAGTGGTACTGCGCGATCCTGCCGGGCGAGGGGCGAAACGTCACCGGGTTCTCCGCATTGACGCGGCATTCGATGGCGTGGCCGTGGATGGCAACGTCCTTCTGCGCGCATGGCAGGTCGTGGCCGGCGGCGACCCGGATCTGTTCGAGCACGAGGTCGATGCCGGTAATCATTTCCGTCACCGGGTGTTCGACCTGGATGCGGGTGTTCATCTCGATGAAGTAGAACTCGCCGTCCTCGTAAAGAAACTCCACGGTGCCGACGCCGAGATACTGCATCTCCTGCATCGCCTTGGCGACGATGCCGCCGATCCGGGCACGGGCGGCCGCGTCGAGCGCTGGCGAGGGGCCTTCCTCCCAGACTTTCTGATGCCGCCGTTGCAGCGAGCAGTCGCGCTCGCCCAGATGAATGGCGCCGCCGCGGCCGTCGCCCAGCACCTGGATTTCGATGTGGCGCGGCCGTTCCAGATACTTTTCCATGTAGACGGCCGCGTCGCCGAACGCCGCCTTGGCCTCGGAGCCCGCGGTGGACAGCGCCAGCGCGAGGTCGGCCTCGCTGCGCGCCACCTTCATGCCGCGTCCGCCGCCGCCGGCGGCCGCCTTGATCAGCACCGGAAAGCCGATGTCGCGGGCAATCGCCGCCGCCTCGTCGGGGTTCGACACGCCGCCGTCGGAGCCCGGCACCACGGGAATGCCGAGGCGCTTGGCGGTGCGCTTGGCCTCGATCTTGTCGCCCATCAGGCGGATGTGCTCGGCCTTCGGCCCGATGAAGTGCAGGTGATGCTCGGCGAGGATTTCGGCGAAACGGGCGTTCTCCGACAAAAACCCGTAGCCGGGATGCACGGCGTCGGCGCCGGTGATCTCGCAGGCCGCCAGCAGCGCCGGGATGTTGAGATAGCTGTCGCGGGAGGCCGGCGGGCCGATGCAGACGCTCTCGTCAGCGAGCCGCACATGCATGGCGTCGGCGTCGGCGGTGGAATGCACCGCGACCGTCGAGATGCCGAGCTCCTTGCAGGCCCGCAGCACGCGCAGCGCGATCTCGCCGCGGTTGGCTATCAGGATCTTGTCGAACATCTCTGACGTCCGCGCCGGCTATTCGATGATGACGAGCGGCTCGCCGAACTCGACCGGCTGGCCGTCTTCCACGAGGATCTGGGTGACGGTGCCGGCGCGCGGCGCCGGAATCTGGTTCATCGTCTTCATCGCCTCGATGATCAACAGCGTCTCGCCGGCCTTGACCTGCGAGCCGACCTCGACGAACGGTTTTGCGCCGGGCGAGGGCGACCAGTAGGCGGTGCCGACCATCGGCGAGGGTACGGCGCCGGGGTGCTTGGCGAGGTCGGCGATGGTCGCGGCCGATCCGGGCGACGGGGTCGGGGCCGGATTGGGACCGGCGGCGGCGGGAGCGGCGGCCATCGCCGCGACCGTGACGTTGCGGGCGACGCGCAGCCTGAGGCCGGCGCGCTCGATCTCGATCTCGGTCAAGTTGGACTCGTCGAGCGCCTGCGCCAGTTCGCGGATCAGACCGCGCTCGGCGCTGAGCGAGGGCGTGCCCGCGGCATCGGGCGCGGGGGTGGGCGGCGAACTGTCTGGCGGCGTCTCGTGCGGCTTGTGAGCCATGCTTGCTTGATCCGATCGTGTCTTGAAAGAAGTCAGGTTTTGGCCTTGAGCCGGGCGGCGAGCCCGAGGATCGCCAGCCGGTAGCCGTCGATGCCGAAGCCGCACAGGCTGGCCGTCGCCGCCGGGGCGACGAACGAGCGGTGGCGGAACGGCTCGCGGGCAAAGATATTGCTGATATGCACCTCGATCGTCGGCAGCGCCACCGCCTTGAGAGCGTCGTGCAGCGCGACCGAAGTGTGGGTGTAGCCGGCGGCATTGATGACGAGGCCGGCCGCGCGCCTGGCGCCGGCCTCGTGGACGAGGTCGATCAAGGCGCCTTCGCTGTTGGTCTGGCGAAACTCGATCGCCATGCCGAGCCCGGCCGCGGTGTCGCGGCACACCGCCTCGACGTCGGCCAGCGTGGCGCGGCCGTAGGTGTCCGGTTCGCGGCTGCCGAGCAAATTGAGGTTCGGGCCGTTCAGCACATAGATGACGTGGGTCATTCGACGTCCAGTGGACCGCGGCCGGCCGGAACGGGGGCCGCGGCCCGGTTTATAGGTAACGGCAGGCGCGAGGGGAAGCCTTTCGGCAGCGGGCGTACCGCGCTTTGACTAACAAAATAGATCAGAATACTATCATAAGATATTGATTATAATTCTAGATCACAGCATCAGCAAGATGCCTTGCCGCACCGTGCCGTGGCGATCGCCTGTTTCAGCCGCTCAAGCCCGATGGCGCCGACGATCACCTTGTCGCCGACCACATAGCTCGGGGTGCCGTTCATGCCCATCGACTCGGCGAGCGTCAGGTTCTCCTGCAGCGTCGCGCGCACCTCGGGGCTGACCATGTCCTTTTCGATTCGCGCCATGTCGAGGCCGGCCTCCTTGGCGGCGGCCAGCGCGCGGGCCTTGTCGGCCTGACCGCGGCCGCCGAGCAGCTTCTGATGGAAGGCGAGGTATTTTTTGCCGGACGGGTCCTGCATGCGTACGGCGACCGCGACCTGCGCCGCCTCCACCGAACCCTGCCCCAGCACCGGGAACTCCTTCAGCACGACGCGCAGGTTCGGGTCGTCCTTCATCAGCGCCAGCATGTCGGCCATCGCGCGCTTGCAGTAGCCGCAGTTGTAATCGAAGAACTCGACCATGTTGACGTCGCCCTGCGGGTTGCCGAGCACGACGCCGCGCGGCGAGTTGAAGATGGCCTGGCCGTGGGTCTTCACCGCCGCGGCATGGCGCTCCTGCTCGGCCGCGGCTTGCCGCCGGCCCAATTCCGCCGACATGTCCTCGAGGATTTCCGGGTGGGCGAGCAGGTAATTTTTCACGATGGTTTCGATCTCGCCGCGCTGGCCGTCCGAAAACGTCTGTGCGGAGGCGAGGGGGGCGGCACCGCACAGCGCGAACGCGACGACGGCAGCGGAAAGCAGGCGAGGGAACGGCATGCGGGCATCCTTGACAGGCGGGAGTTGCGGGATGTTCGCCCGCAATGGTGGTGGGAGCGTGGCGGGGGTCAGTTGTTCGACTTTCCCGGCTTGGTGCTGACGATATCGTCGGCCCTGACCCAGCCGGGCGAGCCGACGGCGAACCGGGACTTTGCGCGGGTGGCGAGGTCGCGCGCGGTCTTGTTGTCGCCACGTAGCAGGGCGGCCTGTGCCGAGGCGAGGTCGGCCTCGGCATAGGCTCCCTTGCGGCTGTAGGCCATGGCGAGCTGGACGTAGCCGATCGCCATCTCCGGTTCGCGCACCAGCGCGTTGCGCAGGAGGGTGACGGCTTCCCCGGCATGGGCCGGGTTGTTCGAGGCGACCAGCGCCTGCCCGAGCAGGATTTCGATCAGCGGCGCGCGGCTGGAGAGCTGCACGGCCCGGCGCAGCGGCGCGATGGCGTCGGCCGGCCGGCCGCCTTCGAGCAGCGCCTGCCCCTTCAGTTCGTGGAAGTAGGGGTTGTTGGGATCGGTGCGGATCAGCGCATCGACCATGGCCACCGCGGTGCGCAGGTCGCCGTGCCGGTAGGTCGAGATGGCGCGGGCGTATTGCGCCGGTAGGCTCTGGTCCGAACCCGGATACGCCCGCCGCACCGCGTCGGGCCGTTGCGTGAAGCCGGCAATCTTGGCCCGCATCAGATCGTGGCGCAGTTGCAGCGCCGGCGCATCCTGCTTGTCCCAGTTGGGACTCGCGTGGGCGAGGCGTTCCAGCGCTGCGACGCGCTCGGTCGCCATCGGATGCGACTGGGCGTAAGGGTCGGCGCCGTGGGTCGAGAACAGGCCCTCGTCCACGAAGCGCCGAAAGGTCTGGTACATGCCCTTGGCCGACTGGCCGGTGGCGTTGAGAAACTTGACCGCGGCGCGGTCGGCGTTCTCCTCCTGCTGGCGGGCGTAGGACAGCAGCGTGCGGCGGATCACTTCCTGCGGCGCGCTGATCGCCGCCATGCCGGCCTGCCCCATGCCATTGCCGCTGCCGCTGCGCGAGCCGGCGGCGATGGCGCCGGCGCCCAACAGCATCGCCACGATCATCTGGGTCTGCGCCCGTGCCATCTGCTCGCGCATCTTGGAGAGATGGCCGCCGGCGATATGGCCGGCCTCGTGCGCCAGCACGCCGATCACCTGGTTGGGGGTCTTGGACTGCCACAGCGCGCCCTGATTGATGAAGATGCGGCGGCCGTCGGCGACGAAGGCGTTGAACGTGGTGTCGTTGATGATGACGACCTGGATGTTCTGCCGGGACAGGCCGGCGGCGCGCAGCACCGGGGTGCTATAGTCGCGCAGAAGCTGCTCGATCTCGGCATCGCGCAGGACCGGCAGACCCTTGCCCTTGCCGTCGCCCTGCTGCGCGTGGGCGAGCGGCGTTCCGATCAGCGCGGTGGCGACGACGGCCGCAACAGCCGCGCGGACCAGCGAGGCTCCGCGCCGCAAGCCGTGCGGCCATGAAGGACGGACAGGGGTCATGGTCTTCCGGATGTCGATGCCTGCGCAACTGTGGTAACAAACCGCCGAATGAGGCGGCAGCGCGGCGCAATCGGCCGCGCCAACTCTCCCTTGGATAATCGATTTCGATGGTTGAAGCGACACCTCTCGTCCACGCCCGCGCGGCGCTTGCGGCCTCCCGCCGCAGCGACGTTCCGCCGTTCATGGTGATGGACGTGATGGCCGCCGCCGCCCGCATCGAGGCGGAGGGAGGTCACGTCATCCACATGGAGGTCGGCCAGCCGGAAGCGCCGGCGCCGCGCGCGGCCATTGCCGCGGCCGAGGCGGCGCTGAGGCAAGGGCGCATCGATTATACCGCCGCGCTCGGCACCCCGGGCCTGCGCGCGCGCATCGCCCGGCACTATCGCGAGACCTACGGCTGCGACGTCGCGGCGGAACGGATCGTCGTCACCACCGGATCGTCCGGCGCCTTCATCCTGGCGTTTCTCGCGATGTTCGAGCCGGGCGACCGCGTCGCGGTGGCCGTGCCCGGCTATCCGCCGTACCGCCATATCCTGACCGCGCTCGGCTGCGAGCCGGTGCTGATCGAGACCGCCGCCGAGGCGCGGCATGCGCTGACCGGCGAGGCGCTGATCGCCGCCCACCGCAAGGCGCCGCTGAAAGGCGTGCTGGTCGGCAGCCCGGCCAATCCGACCGGCACCATGATGTCGCGCGAGGCGCTTGAAAGCCTGACCGCGGCGGCGCGCGACGCCGGTATCGGCTTCATCTCCGACGAGATCTATCACGGCCTCGACTATGCCTTCCCGGCGGTGTCGGCGGCGGAGCTTGCGCCGGACGCGCTGATCATCAACTCGTTCTCAAAATACTTTTGCATGACCGGCTGGCGGGTCGGCTGGATCGTCGCGCCGGATGCGCTGGTGCGGCCGCTCGAGCGGCTGCAGCAGAACCTTGCGATCTCGGTGCCGACGTTGTCGCAGATCGCGGCCGAGGCCGCCTTCGACGGTCGCGACGAGATGGAGGCCGTCAAGGCGAGCTATGCCGAGAACCGCCGCATCCTGATCGAGGGCTTGCCCAAGGCCGGGCTCGACCGCTTCCTGCCGGCGGACGGCGCGTTCTATCTCTATGCCGACGTCTCGGCCTTCACCGACGACAGTTACGCCTTCGCGCAGAAAATGCTGGCGGAGACGCATGTCGCGGCCACGCCCGGCGTGGATTTCGATCCGGTACACGGCCGCTCGTTCATCCGCTTCTCCTACGCGCGCTCGCCGGCGGACATGCGCGAGGCGGTCGAGCGGCTGACGCGGTGGCTGCGGTAGGCTTTTGATCGCCCGTGTCCCGGACGCGGGGAGCGGCGTGCAACGCTGCGCCGCAGGGCCGGGACCGTCGCGGGTGCTGTTGCTTCGACGATCCCGGAACAGCGCCGCGGCGCATCGTGCCGCAGCGCATCCGGGATACGGCGTCGCTCGTCAACCGCCTATGCCCCGCCGAAGCGGCGGGCCCACCAGCCGAGGCGGCGCGGCTGCGTGCCGTCGTCGTCGTCCAGCGTCTGAGGGGGCTCGGTGGGCGCTGTGTCCTGCGCCGGCGGAGGAGACTCCGCCTCCGGCGCCGGCTCGGGCGCTGCCGGGGCCGATGCTTCAGGCGCGACCTGCGGGTCCGGCTGGCTGACGAAGGTGACCTTCTCGCGGACGGTGGAGCGGCGGCGCGGCTTGGCTGCGCCGTCCGGCTCCGGCGACGCGGCAGCCTCGGCTTCGGTTGCGGCGGGCTCCTCATGGCCGGCATCGTCGTGCTCGGCGCTGTTGCTGCCGGCGTCATGGGGGGCCGGCGCCTCGGGCGGCGTGGCGGACGATGGATCGGACGACGTATCGGTCAGATCGGCGACCGCCTCCGCGACCTCGGGCTCGGAGGGCAGGTCGAGCTCGTCGGCGATGGCCGCGGCCGCACCGCCTTCGCCACGCCGCCGCCGCCCGCCGCGCCGGCCACGCCGGCGCGGACGACGCTCGCCGTTCTCGCCGTCGGCGTCCG
>JBDHSY010000056.1:0-11041 GCA_039808405.1 Xanthobacteraceae bacterium | reverse complement strand
AATGCCGGCTTCGGCTTCATCGGCAGCAGACCTTCGCGCTGCAACTTCTTGCGCGCCAGCTTGCGCGCGCGGCGGACGGCCTCGGCCTTCTCGCGCGCCTTCTTCTCGGAGGGCTTCTCGTAGTGCCCGCGGAGCTTCATCTCGCGGAAAATCCCCTCGCGCTGCATCTTCTTCTTCAGCGCCTTGAGGGCCTGATCGACATTGTTATCGCGAACGAGAACCTGCACGCGGCATCCTTTTCCAACTGGACCTGCAAGCGAAATTGCCAGGCGGGTATTGATGAATTTCGGCACGGCGGCATGCGGGCAAAAGCCTGTGCCCGCCGTTCAGGGTGGCGGATGTAGCAGATCAAACCGGGAATGTCCATGCGTTGCACCCCCCTGGCAGGGGGAATTTTACGGCACGTCCGGGCGGCTTTTGGAGGTTTTCCGGAGGATGACGCGCCGGCGCGGGGCGGCTCCCCGTTGCCGGAACGGGGCGAATCGATTCCGGTTGGCGCCCGGCCAACCGGCAAGGGCGCGCGGGCGCCCGCCGGGTCGGCCGTTGAGATCGGGGGTTGTCATGAATGCGAAAAAATATGCCGCCGAGGCCATCGGAACGTTCTGGTTGACGTTCGGCGGCTGCGGCGCGGCGATCTTCGCCGCGGGTTTCCCGCAACTCGGCATCGGCTTTGCCGGCGTCGCGCTGGCCTTCGGCCTGACGGTGCTGACCATGGCCTATGCCATCGGCCATATCTCCGGCTGCCACCTCAACCCCGCGGTCACGGTCGGGCTTGCCGCCGGCGGGCGCTTTCCCAATGCCCAGGTGATCCCCTACATCGTCGCCCAGGTGGTCGGCGCCATCGTCGCCGCCGCGGTGCTGTACTGGATCGCCAGCGGTGCCCCCGGCTTCGACGCCGCCAAGGGGTTCGCGGCCAACGGTTATGGCGAGCATTCGCCCGGCAAGTACGGGCTGGGATCGGCGTTCGTCGCCGAGGTGGTGCTGACGGCGGCGTTCCTGTTCGTCATCATGGGCGCGACCCATGGGCGGGCGCCGGCCGGCTTCGCGCCGATCGCCATCGGGCTGGCGCTGACGCTGATCCACCTGATCTGCATCCCGATCACCAACACCTCGGTCAACCCGGCGCGCAGCACGGGACCGGCGCTGTTCGCGGGGACCTGGGCGTTGCAGCAGCTCTGGCTGTTCTGGCTGGCGCCGCTGATCGGCGGGGTGATCGGCGGCGTGGTCTATCGCTGGCTCAGCCCGGACGATCCGGCCGGCTCCGTCGAAGGGCGATAATATCAGGACGTCGCTCGGGGGCGTCACTCAGGTTGCGAAACCTGGGTGACGTGGCCCATCTTGCGGCCGGGGCGTATCGCCGACTTGCCGTACAGGTGGACGGTCGCGCCGGGCACCGTGAGCCAGCGCGCATAGTCCTCGACCTCGTCGCCGATCAGGTTGGTCATGGTGACCTCGCCGTGACGCACCGGCTCCGCCAGCGGCCACCCGGCGATGGCGCGGATGTGCTGCTCGAACTGCGATACCGAGCAGCCGTCCAGCGTCCAGTGGCCGGAGTTGTGCACGCGCGGGGCGATTTCGTTGACCAGCAGCCGCGCCGTGCCGTTGTCGGCGACGACGAACATCTCGACCCCGAGCACGCCGACATAGCCCAGCGCCTCGGCGATGGTGCCGGCGATCCTGCGCGCCTCGGCCGCGAGCGTCGGCGCGATGCGTGCCGGCGCGCGCGAGACCTTGAGGATGTGATTGTGGTGTTCGTTCTCGGTGACGTCGAAGGAGACGACGCGGCCGTCGGCGCCGCGCGCGGCGATCACCGAAATCTCGCGCTCGAACGGCACGAAGGCTTCGAGGATGGCGGCGCGGGTTGCCAGCCGCTCCCATGCCGCATCGAGATCGTCGCCGTCGCGGATCGTGACCTGACCCTTGCCGTCGTAGCCGAAGCGGCGGGTTTTGAGCACCGCGGGCAGGCCGATCGCCGCCACGGCGGCGCGCAGGTCCGCGGCCGACGACACCTCGGCATAGCGCGTGGTGGCAAGCCCCAGCCCGGTGACGAAATCCTTTTCGGCCAGACGGTCCTGGGTGGTCTCCAGCACGCGCGTATCGGGCAGCACCGGCCGCCGCGCCGCGAGCACCATGGCGGTTGCGGCCGGCACGTTCTCGAACTCGTAGGTGACGACGTCGACGTCGGCGGCGAACAGTTCGAGAGCCTCGACGTCGGCATATTCGGCGCAGGTCGCGTTCTGCACCACGTCGAACGCGGGCGAATCCGGGTCGGGCGAATACACCTGGCACTTGAGACCGAGCCGTGCCGCCGCCAGGGCCAGCATGCGTCCGAGTTGACCGCCGCCGAGAATGCCGATGGTGTCGCCGGGCGCAAGCGTCACCTGCTTCACTGTCGTCACGATGCCGAATCCTCCGGACGCTCGGCAACGTCGTCGCTTTGCCGGCGCCGCCATGCGGCGAGCCGTGCCGCGAGCGCCTCGTCCGACAGCGCCAGCACCGCGGCGGCCAGCAGCGCGGCATTGATCGCGCCCGCCTTGCCGATCGCCAGCGTCCCGACCGGCACGCCCGCCGGCATCTGCACGATGGAATAGAGCGAATCGACGCCGGACAGCGCCTTGCTTTCGACCGGCACGCCGAACACCGGCAGCTCGGTCAGCGCCGCCGTCATGCCGGGCAGGTGGGCCGCCCCGCCGGCCCCGGCGATGATCACCTTGTGGCCGGCCGCCCGGGCCCCCTTGGCGAACGCGTAAAGCCGCTCCGGGGTGCGGTGCGCCGACACGATTTTGGTCTCGACGGCGATGCCGAGCGCCGCCAGCGTCTCGGCGGCGTGGCGCATGGTGGTCCAGTCAGACTGGCTTCCCATGATGATGGCGACGGGGGCGATCACGATGCTGAGACTGGCGAACTGGCGCGGCTGGGGATGGAACTCACCGTGCGGCCTTCCGGGCCGACGCGGAAAGCCCATGGACTAGCCTGTTCCGCTCCGTACCGGCAAGGACAAAACGATCCCCGGCGGGGGTCTGCCCCGTTTGTGGTGACCAATGTGGCAATAAGATTGCCTTCCGGCGGGCGGCGCGGCGCTTGCCGGCGGCGTCCTGACGAGACATCAGGCGATGATGTCCGGGGTGATCTGGTCCTCGATGAAGGAGATGCGGTCGCGCAGGTGCAGTTTGCGCTTCTTGAGCCGTTGCAGGCGCAAAAGGTCCGGCGCCGGCGACTCATGCAGCGCCTCGATGGCGGCGTCGAGGTCGCGATGCTCCTGCCGCAGCCGGGCAAGTTCGGCGGCGAGGTCGGTGGCCGGATCGGCGGCGTGATTGTCCTGGGAATCGTCGCTGGTCATCGTCGGTCCGATCGCTGCCTCATGGTGTGGCGAGCCTCATGTGTGGCGAACCTGTGTCGGGCGGTATTGGGACACTTGAAACCCGACGTCGCCGCCACGCCGGATATCGCTGCCGGCAGCCGGACACCGTTGGTCCCACATGACGGTTGCGGGTTCCATTTATCAGCGCGTTTACGCTGCGCGAAAGTATAGCGCATTTGTCCTTCGGCTTATCGACAGAAGCCAAGGCTTGTGTACAATTCGGTTCGTACACCGAGTTGAGGTCCAATCTTCACCGAGGAGACTTCGAATGGCGATACAGGCGCATCTCGTCGAACTGGAACGGAAGCACCGCATCCTTGAAAGCGAGTTGCATGATGCTCTGCAACATCTTTCGACCGACGATCTGAAGATCATCGAGTTGAAGCGGCGCAAACTGCTGGTCAAGGACGAGATCGAACGCCTCAGACTGGCTGCGGCCGAAACGCTGCACTAGGCGTCGTTACTGAGTCTCCCGCGCCCGCTCCCGGCGGAAGTCGCGAGCCGGGTGCAGGGAGCGCAAGCGAATCCGCTAAAGCGCCTCGGCGACATGATCGGCGAGGGCCAGTGAGGCTGTAAGCCCTGGCGATTCGATGCCGAACAGGTTGACCAGCCCGGCAAGCCCGTGCGTATCCGTCGTCTGGACGACGAAATCCTGCACTGCAACGGCGGGCGGCACGATCTTCGGCCGGATGCCGGCATAGGCCGGCTGTAGCGCGCCGTCGGGCAGGTCCGGCCAGTAGCGCCGGATCGCCGGGTAAAACTTTTGTGCCCGTGCCGGATCGACGGTGTAGTCGATGGTTTCGATCCACTCGACGTCGGGGCCGAAGCGCGCCTGACCTGCCATGTCGAGGGTGAGATGGACGCCGAGCCCGCCGGGCTCCGGCACCGGATAGATCAGCCGCGAGAACGGCGCGCGCAGAGTGCAACTGAAGTAATTGCCCTTGGCGAGGTAAGCGGCCGGGATACGGTTGCGCGGCATGGCGTCGATGGTCCGCGCCACCGCCGGCGCTGCAAGGCCGGCCGCGTTGATGAGAACGGCGCTGGCGAGCGTCGTCGGCTCCGCGCCGCCGACGTCGAGGACGAAGCCGTCGGCGGTGACGTGGACGCGCTCGAGCGGCGCGTGGAAGGCGAACGCGGCGCCGGCGGCCTCGGCGTCGCCGCGCAGCGCCAGCATGTAGGCGTGGCTGTCGATGATGCCGGTCGCCGGCGACAGCAGCGCGCCGGTGCAGGCGAGCGCCGGCTCCAGCCGCGTCGCCTCCGCCGCGTCGAGCAGTTCGAGCGTTACGCCGTTGGCCGCGGCGCGGGCGCGGATCGCGGCCAGCCGGGCGCGATCCTCAACTGTCGCGGCGACGATCAGCTTGCCGCAGTTGCGATGAGCGATGCCGTGGTCGCGGCAGTACGCGTAGAGCGCCCCGCGGCCCTCGACGCACAGTCGCGCCATCAGGCTTCCTTGCGCATAGTAGATGCCGGCGTGGATGACCTCGCTGTTGCGCGACGACGTGACGGTGCCGATGGTCTCGGCCGCCTCGATCACCACCACCTCGCGGCCGGCCTGCGCCAGTCGCCGCGCCACCGCAAGGCCGACGACGCCGGCGCCGACGATCACGCAGTCGACCTTATCCATGGACAGCGAGCCGGCGGATGCCACCGCCCGCGACGGGAAGGGCTTTTAGGGCGGCGTTAAGCATGTCGCACCAATTGTGCCTTGTTTGTGGCAATCCGTGGTCGGTGGCACCACGCCGTTTACCCGATTCAAACGTGTTGAGCCAGACAGTGCCGCGGTATCCCGCGGGTGAACCATGGCTGGCAAGAAGTGGCAGATGGGCGCACGGGCGAACTGCGCCGTCGGAATCGTGGCGGCTTGCCTGGGCGTGTTAGGAGTGTCGGCAGGCTGGGCGGTGGCGCCGGCCGCCATCGCCGCGTTCCCGGCGGAAAGTTGGGAAATCGTGGCCGGTGTCGCCGTCGTCACGATGCTCGGCGTCGCGATGGTCGCATGGGTCGCACTGGCGATGCGCCGGGCGCGCACCGCCCATTTGCGCCATCTGGCGCTCGGCTACGCAGCGCTCAACAATATCAGCGACGGCATCGTGATGATCAACGCGCGCAAGCGCGTGGTGTTCTGCAACGACCGCTTCCTTGAGATGTACGGCCTCAATCGTGCCGACATCCGCAAAGGGCTGACGAACCGCGAACTGGTCGAGATGCGGCGGCGCAACGGTACCTTCCCGATGGACGCCGACGAGTATCTGCGGCTGGTCCGCACCAGCGATGCGCTGGATTTCGAACTGCCCGATGGTCGCCTGATTTCGGTTCGCGTAAGCCGTCTTCCGAGCGGCGGGGTGGTGCTGACGCATCAGGACTGCACCGCGCAGCGGCGCCTTGCGCAGCAGCTTGCCACCACCAAGCAGTTTCTGGAATCGGTGGTGGACAACATCCCGGTCTGCGTCGTCGTCAAGTCGATCGAAGACGGCCGCTACATCCTCGCCAACCGGGCGTTCGAGGAATTTTCCCGCCTGCCGCGCGACCGCATCGTCGGCGCGGTCGATGCGGACGTATTTTCATCCGCCACCGCCGAGGCGATCGCCGAGGCCGACCGCATGGCGCTCGGACTGCTCGACGAGCACAAGCGCGTGCAGATGACGGTGGAGCGCGGCATGGAGCGGCGGGTGATCGAAAGCACCCGTGTCGTCGCCCGCGGCGCCGACGGGCGGGCGGAGTTCCTGGTCGTCCTGTTCAAGGACGTCACCGAGGACGACAGGCTTGCGCGCGAACTGGAAGACACCAAGAAATTCCTCGAGCTGGTCGTCGACCACATCCCGGTCGCGCTGGAAGTGCAGCGTGTCACCGACGGCGAACCTTTGATCGTCAACCGCAAGGCGCGCCGTTTCATCGACGGCGGCGAGGGGGCTGCCGACCTGGACAGCGATGGCCTCGCGCTGCGTATCCGCAACGACGTGATGGCGCGCGATATTGCCGCGATCCGCAAGGGCGGGCTGCATATCGAGGAGCATCCGGTGCAGACGCCCGAGGGCTTGCGCCTGTTCCTGACCCGCCGCGTCACCATCCCCGACGGCAACGGCCGGCCGCAGTATCTCGTCAAGACCAACGAGGACGTCACCGAGCGCCGCGAGGCGGAGTCGCGGATGGCGCACATGGCCTATCACGACAGCCTCACCGATCTGCCGAACCGCGCCGCCTTCGTGCAGGCGCTGACGCAGATGATCGAGGCGTGCTCGGCCGGTCCCGACGAGTTCGCGGTGCTGTCGATCGACATCGACCGCCTCAAGGAAATCAACGACGTGTTCGGCCACGCCTTCGGCGACAAGCTGATCGTCGAGGCGGCGCGGCGGATGCAGGCGGTCGCCTGCGGCGGCGTGCTGGCGCGGCTCAGCGGCGACGAGTTCAGCCTGATCATCGATGGCCCGCAGCCCGATGCCGGCCGCGCCATCGCCGAGCGACTGCACGAGGCGATGCATGCGGAGTTCACCATCGACGGCAAGACGGCACGGATCGGCCTGTCGATCGGCATCGCGGTGTTCCCGCGCAACGGCACCGACGCCGCGGCCCTGCTCGCCAATGCCGAGGTCGCGTTGTTCCGCGCCAAGGCGGTGGCGCGCGGCTCGGTGTGCCTGTACGAAGCCGAGATGGACCAGCAGATCCGCGATCGCCGCGCGCTGCACCAGGATCTCGCGGGCGCCATCCGCAACGGCGAACTGCGGCTGCACTTTCAGCCGCTGGTCAATGTCGGCCGCGACGGGACCCGGACCGTGGCCGGTTTCGAGGCGCTGACGCGCTGGTTCCACCCGACCCGTGGGCTGGTGTCGCCGGGCGTGTTCATCCCGCTGGCCGAGGAAAGCAGCCTGATCGTCGAGATGGGCGAATGGATTTTGCGCGAGGCGTGCCGCGAGGCGGCGTCGTGGCCGCAACCGTTGCAGGTCTCCGTCAACCTGTCGCCGGCGCAGTTCAAGCATGGCGACGTGGTGCGGATGGTGCATGCCATCCTTCTGGAAACCGGGCTGTCGCCGGTCCGGCTCATTCTCGAAATCACCGAAGGCGTGCTGATTTCCGATACCGAACGCGGTCTGTCGCTGTTGCGGCGGCTGAAGGCGCTCGGCGTCGGCATCGCCATGGACGATTTCGGCAGCGGCTATTCCTCGCTGACCTATCTGCAGGCGTTCCCGTTCGACAAGATCAAGATCGACCAGGCGTTCGTCATGAATCTCGGCCGCAATCCGCAATCGGCCGCGATCGTTCGCGCGGTGATCGGATTGGGCCACGGGCTCGGCATCACGCTGGTCGCCGAAGGCGTGGAGACCCAGGAGCAACTGGCTTTCCTCGCCGCCGAGGGCTGCGACCAGATGCAGGGCTACTATCTCGGCAAGCCGGCGCCGATCACGCAGTTCGCCGCCTTGCTGGCCGGCCAGCCGTTGGCCGCCGCCGCGCCGGCCGAGGCCGAGACGGTGGATTTTGCGCCGCGACAACAAGCCTCGCGAGGGTTCCGCTAACGCCATCTTGCCGCAGCCCGCAGCGCGGGCTAGAGCAACGCCCCGACTGCAGGTGATGGTTTCCCGTCGCGGGCGGAGGATCATGGCGGACGACGAGTTGAAGGCCCAGGTCGCGGCCTCCGCGGCGACGGCTCCGGGCGCGCCGCTGTTGCGCGTGGCGGGCGTCGTCAAGCGGTTCGGCAACGTGACCGCCGTGGACGGCGTGTCGCTCGACATCCGCGCCGGCGAGTTCTTTGCCCTGCTCGGCCCGAGCGGCTGCGGCAAGACCACGCTGCTGCGCATGCTGGCCGGCTTCGAGACGCCGGACGAGGGCGCGATTCTGCTCGACGGCGTCGATATCGCCCACGCGCTGCCGCACGAGCGGCCGCTCAACATGATGTTCCAGTCTTACGCGCTGTTTCCCCACCTCACCGTGGCCGGCAACGTCGCCTTCGGACTGAAGCGGATGGGCCTCACCAGGGCCGAGACCGAGGCGCGGGTCGCCGAGCTTCTGGCGCTGGTGCAGCTCGGCGGGTTCGAGGGGCGGCGGCCCGACCAGCTTTCCGGCGGCCAGCGCCAGCGCGTGGCGCTGGCGCGCGCGTTGGCGCGGCGGCCGCGCGTCCTTCTGCTCGACGAGCCGATGGCGGCGCTCGACAAGAAGCTGCGCGAAGGCACCCAGCGCGAGCTGGTCGCCTTGCAGCGCCGGCTCGGCATGACCTTTATCGTCGTCACCCACGATCAGGAGGAGGCGATGACGCTGGCCGACCGCATCGGCGTCATGAATGCCGGGCGGCTTGCCCAGGTGGCGCCGCCGCGCGAATTGTACGAGACGCCGGCCTCGCGCTGGGTCGCCGAGTTCGTCGGCGACGTCGACGTCGTCGAGGCCGAGGTGACGGCGCGCGATGGCGCGCGGCTCACGCTGTGGAGCGACGCGGCCTGCGCCATTTCGGCGGTCGCGCCGCCGGCGCCGGCCGCAGGCAGGGTGTGCGTGGCCGTGCGCCCGGAGAAGATCAGGCTGGCACCGCGCGCCGCCGGCGAGCCGGCGGCGGCGTTCAACGCGCTGCCCGGCGAGGTGGTCGGCCACAGCTATCTCGGCGACGTCTCGCTCTATCAGGTCAGGCTCGTCACCGGCACGCTGTTGCGCGCCGCCGTCACCAACACGGCGCGCGCCAGCGGCGGCTTTGCGGTCGGCGCGCGGGTGGTGGCCTCGTTCGCGCCCGACGATTGCATGGTGCTGCCCGAATGAGCGCGCGGCGGCTGTTCACCGGTCCGGCGCGGCTGGCGGCGATCGCGCCTTATCTGTGGCTCGCGCTGTTCTTCCTGGTGCCGTTCGGCTTCGTCATCAAGATCAGCCTGTCGCAGACGGCGGTGGCGCAACCGCCATACCTGCCGGTGTTCGATCTCGCCGCCGGCTGGAACGGTTTTGTCGCGGCATTTGGTGACCTCACGCTCGACAACTATCGCCTGCTGGTGTCTGACAACCTTTATCTGCTCGCCTATCTGCGCAGCGTCATGGTGGCGTTCACCGCGACCGCAATCCTGCTCCTGATCGGCTATCCGGTAGCCTATGCCATGGCCCGGCTGCCGAGCCGCTGGCAGGCCACGGCGATGATGCTGGTCATCATTCCGTTCTGGACCTCGTTTCTGATCCGCGTCTACGCCTGGATCAACATCCTGCAACACGACGGCCTGCTCAATACCGTGCTGGTCGGCCTCGGCATCGTTTCCGCGCCGCTGTCGTGGCTCGCCACCGACACGGCGATGTATATCGGCCTCGTCTATTCCTACCTGCCGTTCATGATCCTGCCGCTCTATGCCACGCTGTCGAAGATGGACGGGGCGCTGCTGGAAGCCGCCGCCGATCTCGGCTGCTCGCCGCTCAAGGCCTTCTGGCTGGTGACGGTGCCGATCTCGCTGCCCGGCGTCGGTGCCGGCGTGCTGTTGTGCTTCATCCCCATCGTCGGCGAGTTCGTCATTCCGGACCTGCTGGCCGGCTCCGACGCGCTGATGATCGGCCAGACCATCTGGCTGGAATTCTTCACCAACCGCGACTGGCCGGTGGCCTCGGCGACGGCCGTGGTGCTGCTCGTCATCCTCGTCGTGCCGCTCCTGTTCTACGAGCGCGCGCAGATGCGCCAGATCGAAGGGCGGCGGTGATGGCGGCGAGCGCGGCGCGCGGCCTGTCGCGCATCAACATGGCGGCGCTCGCCTTCGGGCTGGCGTTTCTCTACCTGCCGATCGTGATCCTGGTGATCTACTCGTTCAACGCGTCCCAGCTCGTCACGGTGTGGGGCGGCTGGTCGCTGCGCTGGTATCGCGAGCTTTTCAACGACGAGGCGATGCTGGCGGCGGCGTGGATGAGCCTGCGGGTGGCGGCGATGTCGGCCACCGCCGCGGCAGTGCTCGGCACTTTGGCCGCGGTGGCGCTGACGCGCGCCGGCGCCTTTCGCGGCCGCACGCTGTTCTCCGGCATGCTCTATGCGCCGCTGGTGATGCCCGAGGTGATTACCGGGCTGACCCTGCTTCTGTTGTTCGTCGCGGTCAACGCCGAGCGCGGTTTCTGGACGGTGACGATTGCCCATACCACGCTGACGATGTGCTTCGTCACCGTGGTGGTGCAGTCGCGCCTCGTGGCGCTCGACCGCAGCCTGGAAGAAGTGGCGATGGACCTGGGCTGCCCGCCGGCGCGCGCCTTCGTCGCGGTGACGCTGCCGTTGATCCTGCCGGCGATTGCGGCCGGCTGGATGCTCGCCTTCACGCTGTCGCTCGACGATCTGGTGATCGCCTCCTTCACCACCGGGCCCGGAAGCGCCACGCTGCCGATCCGCATCTATTCCGAGGTGAGGCTCGGCGTAAAACCGCAGATCAACGCCATCTGCACGCTGATCGTGGCGCTGCTGACGCTGGTCATCGTCGCCGCCTCGATGGCGACCAAACTGACCAGCGCGCGTGGCGAGAGCGCGGCGCCCTTGTAGCTATTATTCGTTTGCCGATGTGGCGGGCGGCGGCGGGGAGGGCGCGGCGGCGGGCCGGGCGGCGCCGGTAAAACGCTCGATCACCGCGCGCACGGCGTCGCGGGCGCGGCGGTCGCGCACCGCGTCGAGCAGCGGGGCCGACGCCGGCGAGCGGCGGATCAGGCTTTCCGGATCGGGAAAGATCAGCGGATCGTCCCACGGCCCCTGCACCACGAACGGCA